>JBDTLY010000092.1:0-9298 GCA_039934535.1 Casimicrobiaceae bacterium
GCCGCGAATCAGCACGACCGAGTGTTCCTGCAGGTTGTGGCCCTCGCCGCCGATGTAGCTGATGACTTCGAAGCCGTTGGTGAGCCGCACCTTCGCGACCTTCCGCAGCGCGGAATTGGGCTTCTTCGGCGTGGTGGTGTAAACGCGCGTGCACACGCCGCGTTTTTGCGGGCTCTGCTGGAGGGCAGGCACCTTGCTTTTCGACACGGGGGGCGTACGGCCCTTCCGCACGAGCTGATTAATGGTTGGCATGAAAGCTTCTTCCGCGATTGCCTATGCGCCCGTGTTGCGCATTTTGGTTAGCCCGCTGAATTGTCCTGAGTGTGCGGAACCGCGGTCAGCTCGTTTGCGCCGACCTCCGCAGGGCTCATCCCTGATGTCTCGTCTGCAACAAAATCAAAGTGGCCCAACCGGGCGCTCGCGCGCACCGCCAAGGCCACCTTTCTTGCGCCACGGCCGAACGCAAACGTCGCGTCTCGCCGGGTACGCCGCCACCTGTCCGCGCGCAGTTTTTCCGAAGTTATTCGTAACCGCGGCAAAACGAAGGGCGAAAAGACAGCGATTATAAGGGGATAACCGCTTGACCGTCAACACCGTGCTGCGCCGCGGAAACAGGCTGCGGCGGCCGGCCCACCGGGTCAGAAGATGCGGCTTTGCGGGCCGCGTTCAAGATGGCGGATTCGCGCTTCGAGCTCGAACAGATCCTGCGACTTCGCAAGCCAGGCTTCGGTCTGGCGGGTCCGCTGCTTCCAGAGCCAGCGGTCGAGGGCGGCGAACAGGTCGTCCGCGCGGGCGACGTAAGCGTCCACTCCGCGCATCTGGCGTTGCCACAACCAGTTGCAGGCCTTGACGAACCAGCTTTCGTGGGCGGGCTCGTCGGCGGACGCCTCGAAAGGCGAATTGGCGGCGCTCAGGTTCACCGAGTCGGCTTTCGCTCGTAGCATGGCGGTCCGGGCAGGCGGTCGCCCCAGGGACTCCGCGATTACGTCGAATACACTTGAGAAGATGGGGTTCACGCTTTGAATATTTAATGCTTTCATACAGTTAAGTCTCCTACCCGTCGTGCGGGCTGATCTGGGGATACACTTACAGCGCACTTATGATGCACTGCACAATGCCAAGATAGATGCTGTCGACCCGGGAATCAAATCATCGTTTTGGATCAATGGTATAATTGCAACTTATGGGGTGGGCGTTGTTGGTGCATTGCAACAATTCTGTCGCATTCTGATCACCTCGCCCACATTTGACGAGGTCTGATGGAGCTCTACCAACTACGCGGTTTTGTCGCCGTTGCCGAGTCCGGCCACCTGACCCGGGCAGCGGAACGGCTGCATTTGAGCCAGCCGGCGCTTAGCGCCCAGATCAAGGCGCTCGAGGACGAACTCGGCGTTCAGCTCTTCGAGCGGGGTCCGTCGGGGATGACGCTGACCGCGGCAGGCAAACGGCTGCTCCCGGAGGCGACCCAGCTCCTCGCGGACGCCGCCTCGCTGCACGGGAAGGCCCGCGCCATGGAAGGCACGGTGGCCGGACACGTCCGTGTCGGCACGCTTTCCGATCCCGACTTCATCCGCCTGGCCGATTTCCTGACCAAGTCGACCGCACGCTATCCGCTGGTTGAAATCGAGCTGCACCACGAAGTGTCCGGCGCCGCCTTCGAAAAGGTCCGCGACGGCGCGCTGGACGCGAGCTTCTACTACGGCAATCTCGAACACCCGTCGGTAGGTTCGATCGCGCTGCGGGAATTTGCCTATCGCGTCGCAGCCCCGGCCGCCTGGCGCCGCAAGGTACTGCGCGCGAGCTGGGCCGACGTCGCCGCGCTGCCGTGGCTGATGGCGCCGTCGATCAGCACGCATCACGTGCTCGCCACGGGGCTTTTCGCGGAGCGCGGGAGCGCGCCGGCCACGCTGGTCGAGGCGGATAACGAAGGCGTGATCCGCTCGCTCGTGGCGTCGGGCCTCGGCATGGCTCTCGTCCGCGAAGATCTCGCCCAGGAGGGCGAAGCCGCCGGAGAGCTGGTCATCCTGCCGGAGACGCGCCTCCCGACGACACTACAGTTCATCTACGCGAACGACAAGCGCGAGGAGCCCGAAATGCTCGCGCTGCTCGACGTCATCGGCGACGTGTGGCGCGGCGGCCCTGCGCCCGTGCATGCCGCCAACGAAACCAAGGCCCGCGCGCGGCGGGCGTAAGCGCGTTTGCAACCACCGTCAGGAAAACGGATTGCGCACCCTGACCTGCGCGTCGATGAACTGACCGTCCTGCAGGTCTTCCGTGTAGAGAATCCCGCATCCGGAAAGCAGCGCGGACGCGACAATCGTGCCGTCGTAGATCGAAAGCCCGAGCCGCTCCGCAACTCGAACGCCCTGCTCGTGCGTTTCAACGGTAAGCGGCGTTACACGCAGCACCGCGCGCAACTGGGTCGTGACGTCGCGCACCTCGCGCCACGTCATGCCGAGCTTGCGCCTTGCGACCGCGGCAAATTCGTTCAATACCTGGACGCTGATCAGGCCACCGGCTGCGAGCAGCGCTTCGGCGCGATCCGCCTTGGCGGCATCCGCCGAGAACAGGTACAGAACGACATTGGTGTCGAAGAACGCGTCAACGGCGCTCATTCGATTCAAGTCGGTCGAACTTGAAGTCGGCCGGCAGGCGTCCGCGATATTTCCGCAGCCGCGCCAGCACGTCCCGAGGTCCGGCAACTCGCTTGACGCCGAAGGACCGCGCACCTGCCACGACGATCTCGATCTCGTCGCCTTCCTTGAGGTCGAGCGTTTCGACCACCGCAGCCGGAAGGCGGATCGCAAGACTGTTGCCCCATTTCGAGACGTGCATGGCGGCTCCGATGTTGGATATACATTTATAACTGTATATCTAACACCGCTGGGTGTCCATAGGCCGTTGGGCTGACGGTGCACATAAAACAAGGGCCGGCAGATCGCTCCGCCGGCCCATTCATTTCGACTGCAGAAAGCGCTACGCCGCGGCGGCGGAAATCTCCGGCGCTGATGCAGCCGCCGCAACCACGGCCTCGCCTTCCGCCGCCGGCACTTCCTCGCCTGGCGCGACGAATCCGGCTTCGGGTCCAAGCAGCTTCTGCTTCTTGCGCGCATTGTGGTACGCGAGACCCGTGCCCGCCGGAATCAGACGGCCGACGATCACGTTTTCTTTCAGGCCGCGCAGATCGTCCTTCTTGCCCATGATCGCCGCTTCCGTCAGCACGCGCGTCGTCTCCTGGAACGATGCCGCCGAGATGAACGAATCGGTGGACAGCGACGCCTTGGTGATCCCGAGCAGCAGATGCTCGTAGGTGGCGCCGAGCTTGCCCTCTTCCTTCGTCGTCTTGTCGTTCTCGTCCAGCAGGACCGAGCGCTCGGCCTGTTCGCCGACGATGAAACGCGTGTCGCCCGCATCGATGACCTGCACGCGGCGCAGCATCTGCCGCACGATCACCTCGATGTGCTTGTCGTTGATCTTCACGCCCTGCAGCCGGTAGACGTCCTGCACCTCGTCGGTGATGTAGCGCGCGAGCGCCTCCACGCCGAGCAACCGCAGGATGTCGTGCGGATCCGCCGGGCCGTCGACGATCGACTCGCCAGAAACCCGAGGTCCTTGCGCACGACCTGCGCGAGTTGCTGAAGGGAACCTGAGGGCGTCCTGCCCCGCATTGATTTCGTGCGGCAGCAAAGTAACGGGCGGCCGCAGTTACCCACACCGCCCGTCGTTGACTACCAATCCAGCTATCGTCTTCGGCGCCCGAACCCCGCAAGCGCCGCCCATCCGGCCATCAACACGATCAGCAGCAGCACGCCCCATTGAGACAGCGTGGGCACGGGCACGACGGTTGGCGGCGCAACCACGGTCACGACCGTCGTCGTTGCTGTCGCGGAGTTGTTCCCCGAATTGGGATCGGCCGTGGCCGAGGACACGCTCGCCGTATTCGCAATGCCGGTTCCGATGGGCGTTCCTGGTGCCACCTGAACCACCAGCGTGAAGGTCGCGAATGCGCCATTCGCCAATGACGGATTGGTTGCCGTCACCAGCCCTGTGGCGCCGACGGCCGGTGTACTGGTCGTCCATCCACTCGGTGCGGTCAGCGAAACGAATGTGGTACTGGCAGGAAGGGTATCGGCAAACGCGACATTCGCCGCCGGATCCGGCCCGCCGTTGGAGACCGAAATTGTGTAGCTGATATTGCTGCCGGCCGTTGCCGATGCAGGCGCGGACTTGGCAGCGGCGAGATCGGCTTGCACCGCCGCCACCGTGGTAGTGGCATTGGCCGAATTATTGGCGGGGTTCGGGTCCGGCGTGGTGCTCCCAACCGTGGAATTATTGGCGATGACCGTTCCTGTAGGTGTGGCGGGATTCACGTTGACGACCAGCGTGAATGAGCCGACAGCACCGCTGGCCAGCGAAGCGTTCGTGGCGGTGACGGTCCCCGCCGCTCCCACGGCGGGCGTAACCGCGGTCCATCCAGCTGGCGAAGTCAACGAAACGAACGTCGTTCCGGCGGGCAGCACGTCGGTAAGCGCGACGCTCACTGCCGGGTCAGGTCCGGCATTCGCCACGCCGATCGCGTAGCTGATATTGGCTCCCGCCATGACCGAGGCAGATGCCGACTTCGTCACCGAAAGATCGGCCGACGCCGGCCCGGCCGCGTTGATGCACGCGGAAAATTCCGACGTGTCGGTATGTACACCGGCACTCGGGCTAAGGGTCGCCAGCGCGGCGATCACCGTGCCGCCTGCGGCTGTAAAGGTCAGATTGTTGAAGCTGGCATTGCACGCGCCATCCGTGGTGACGTTGGCAAACCCCAGAAAGGTCCTGCCCTCGCCGTTACTCGACACGCCACACGCGACGTTCGAATAGAACTCCACGCGAAAGGCAGTGCTGGCCGTGCTGTTCAATGTGCCTGAGATCGTGACAGTGCCGGCCGCGATGGACGCTGCGGTAAGGACCGGGAAGTTCTGACCTCGATTGCCCGGAAGGGTGTCGACGTCGCACGCATCGTTGGCCAGCGGGGTGGTACTTGTAACTCCGCTGAGGTTGATTCCCAGTCTTCCGCTGGAGAAGATCGAATTGCCCAGGATGCTGCCGCCGACGACGCCGGGCTGAACCCGAATCCCTTCCTGGCTGAAGGCGATCGTATTGCCCTGCCCCAGGGCCGTGCCCCCTATGGTGACGCCATCGCCAAGGACATAGACCCCGACACTGACGTTGGCCAAGTTGCTGGCGCCATCGCGCTGGGTTCCGATGAGGTTTCCGCGAATGACCGCACCCCCGCCATAGACGGGCACGCCGTTCGCGTTCCCCGAAATCAGATTGGCAAGGATGCTGGTGTTCGTCGCCAATGGATCGGACTGGACGCCGTAGGGCGTCGCGGTGAGGTCCTGCAGGCTCACGGTCCCCGTGACGTCCGGGCCGAGGTAGTTGCCCTGGATCAGGTTTCCATCGCCTGACTGGATCTCAATCGACCCGCTCCGGTAGCCCGAAATCAGGTTTCGGTCCGCGTCGGTGATGCCGCCGACAGTGTTGTTGTTACCCGTGATCGTGACGCCGACCGAGTTGCTGCCGAACCCCGCCGTTCCGGCTGAATTGGTGCCAATGAAGTTGCCCGCGATCGTCACATTGTTGGCGGTGACGACAATCGAATCGCCGCTATGATTGATGATCAATCCGCGGACGGAGGAGCCGGAGCCATTGACGCGCAGCGGCCCGGAGCTGCCCGTGTTCAGCTCGATGAGGAGGACGGTGTTGATCGCGGCGTTGAGGGGATTCGTGTTGGCGCTGGACCCGGGCTGCGAGTAGCCGTTGATGAAAACCGCCTCGGTGACGATGGGCAGCGGCCCGGGGGGCGTGATGGTCTGGACTCCGGCGGCGGCAATGCCGAAGGCAATCGTGTCGAGCCCTGCGGTGCCGGCCACGCATTCGCCGGCCATGGCGCCCGACGCCGTGTTCGTATTGGCCGCGAGGATGGCCTCGCGCAACGTGCATACGCCGTCGTCAGCGGGCACCCCATCGGCCGTGGTGTTGACAATGATCGTCGCCGCTTGCGCCGTGGCCACCACGAGCCACAGGAAGGCCAACGTGAAAAGACGACTTCCGAGCGGCATACGGCGCATGCGTTTCTCCTGGGGAAGGGGCAGGACCACGTCGGTGTGCGCGTATTGTGCACCAAACGGTGGCCGGGGCGCGCGGCGCCCCCGGCAATGCCATGGCGGTCACTGCGGAGCGAATCGGCGAGTCGGGCGCCAGCACGCCGTAGTAACGGTTTCGATGGACCCGCGATGGTGGCACCAGGGCGGCGAGGCGGTCGGACGATCGCAGATGCAGGTAGACCACGCATCCGCACACGAACGAGGGGCCGGCGGATCGCTCCGCCGGCCCTTTCATCTGCAACGCCTGAAGCGCTACGCCGCGTCGGCGGAAATCTCCGGCGCTGATGCAGCCGCCGCAACCACGGCCTCGCCTTCCGCCGCCGGCACTTCCTCGCCTGGCGCGACGAATCCGGCTTCGGGTCCAAGCAGCTTCTGCTTCTTGCGCGCATTGTGGTACGCGAGACCCGTGCCCGCCGGAATCAGACGGCCGACGATCACGTTTTCTTTCAGGCCGCGCAGATCGTCCTTCTTGCCCATGATCGCCGCTTCCGTCAGCACGCGCGTCGTCTCCTGGAACGATGCCGCCGAGATGAACGAATCGGTGGACAGCGACGCCTTGGTGATCCCGAGCAGCAGATGCTCGTAGGTGGCGCCGAGCTTGCCCTCTTCCTTCGTCGTCTTGTCGTTCTCGTCCAGCAGGACCGAGCGCTCGGCCTGTTCGCCGACGATGAAACGCGTGTCGCCCGCATCGATGACCTGCACGCGGCGCAGCATCTGCCGCACGATCACCTCGATGTGCTTGTCGTTGATCTTCACGCCCTGCAGCCGGTAGACGTCCTGCACCTCGTCGGTGATGTAGCGCGCGAGCGCCTCCACGCCGAGGAGCCGCAGGATGTCGTGCGGATCCGCCGGACCGTCGACGATCGACTCGCCCTTGTTTACCACCTGGCCATCGTGCGCCGTGACGTGCTTGTCCTTCGGGATCAGGTACTCGTGCGCCACGCCATCGAGGTCGGTGATCACGAGGCGCTGCTTGCCCTTCGTGTCCTTGCCGAACGAGACGGTGCCGGTGACTTCCGCCAGCGTGCCGGCGTCCTTCGGCGCGCGCGCCTCGAACAATTCGGCCACGCGCGGCAGGCCGCCCGTGATGTCGCGGGTCTTCGACGTTTCCTGCGGGATCCGCGCCAGCACTTCGCCGACGCCGACCTGCTGGCCGTCCTTCACCGTGATGATCGAGCCCAGCTGGAACGTGATGTTCACCGACAGTTCCGAACCCGGCAGCTTGATCTCGTCGCCCTTTTCGTCGAGCAACTTGACCTGCGGCCGTACGCCCTTGGCCGCCGCACCCGCGCGACGCTTCGGGTCGATGACGACCAGGGTCGACAGGCCGGTGACTTCGTCGACCTGCTTCGCGACCGTGACGCCTTCCTCGACGTTCTCGAACTTCACGCGGCCCGGGTACTCGGTGACGATAGGGCGGCTGGTCGCGTCCCACGTCGCCAGCACCTTGCCGGCCTTGACGACATCGCCTTCCTTCGCCTGCAGCGTCGCGCCGTACGGCACCTTGTGGCGCTCGCGCTCGCGGCCGTTCTCGTCGTGGATCGTCACTTCGCCCGAGCGCGCGATCACGATCAACTCGCCCTTGGCGTTGGTGACGTAGCGCATCTGCGCCGAGAACCGCACGGTGCCCGCCGACTTGCTTTCGAGCTGCGAGGCCGCCGCGGTTCGCGATGCCGCGCCGCCGATGTGGAACGTGCGCATCGTGAGCTGCGTGCCCGGCTCGCCGATCGACTGCGCGGCGATGACACCCACCGCTTCGCCGACGTTGACCAGGTGGCCGCGGCCGAGGTCGCGACCGTAGCAGGTGGCGCACAGCCCATAACGCGTGTCGCAGGTGAGCGGCGTGCGCACCTTCACTTCGTCGATGCCGAGGAACTCGATCAGGTCGACTTCGTCCTCGCCCAGCAGCTGGCCCGCGTGGTAGAGCGTCTCCTGAGTTTCGGGGTTGACGACGTCGGCGGCGACGCTGCGGCCAAGGATCCGCTCGCGCAGCGCCTCGATCACTTCTCCGCCTTCGACCAGCGCCTTCATCGCCACGCCGTTCGTGGTGCCGCAATCGGTCTCGGTGACGACCAGATCCTGCGTGACGTCGACGAGGCGCCGGGTCAGGTACCCCGAATTCGCCGTCTTCAACGCGGTGTCGGCAAGGCCCTTGCGCGCGCCGTGCGTCGAGATGAAGTACTGCAGAACGTTGAGACCTTCGCGGAAGTTCGCGGTGATCGGCGTCTCGATGATCGAGCCGTCCGGCTTCGCCATCAGGCCGCGCATCCCGGCGAGCTGCCGGATCTGCGCCGCCGAGCCCCGCGCGCCGGAGTCGGCCATCATGTAGATGGAATTGAACGACTCCTGCTTCACCGTCTTGCCGTCGCGGTCGATGACATTTTCCGTGCCGAGCTGGCTCATCATCGCCTTCGCGATGTCGTCGCCGGCGCGGCCCCAGATGTCGACCACCTTGTTGTAGCGCTCGCCCTGCGTGACGAGGCCCGAGGTGTACTGCGCCTCGATCTCCTTCACCTCGGCTTCGGACTTCGCGATGATCGTGTGCTTCTCGGCCGGCACCAGCATGTCGTCGGCAGCGAACGAGATGCCGCCGCGCGTGGCGAGGCTGTAACCCGCCTGCATCAGCTTGTCGGCGAAGATCACCGTCTCGCGCAGGCCGCAGCGGCGGAAGCTCGCGTTGATGATCCGCGAGATTTCCTTCTTCTTGAGCGGCTTGTTGATGTTGTCGAACGGCAACCCGTCCGGAAGGATCTCGGACAGAAGCGCGCGGCCGACCGTCGTCTCGAAGCGGACGATCCTCTCGGTTTTTTCGCCGGTAGCGCTCACGTCGACCTGCTTCAGCCGAACGTGGATTTTCGCGTGCAGCTCGACCTGCCGCGCTTCATAGGCGCGCGACACTTCGGCGATGTCGGCGAAGAGCATTCCCTCGCCTTTGGCGTTGATCTTGTCGCGGGTGGCGTAGTAGAGGCCAAGCACGATGTCCTGCGACGGCACGATGCAAGGCTCGCCGTTGGACGGCAGCAGCACGTTGTTGGACGCGAGCATCAGCGTGCGCGCCTCCATCTGCGCTTCCAGCGACAGCGGCACGTGGACGGCCATCTGGTCGCCGTCGAAGTCGGCGTTGAACGCCGTGCAGACGA
>JBDTLY010000093.1:0-9254 GCA_039934535.1 Casimicrobiaceae bacterium
AAGGCGCCGGCGATGCGTCCGCCGAGATCGCGATCGGGGAACAGCGACACGCGCACCCAGCGCGGCTCGCCGCCGGCCCGCTTGTCGCGGCGCTCGTATGAAACAGTGGCGCCGGCGAACGCGCGCTCGATGTAACCCTGCAGCTCGGCGAACGCCTCGCCGGACAGCACGTCGCGCACCGCATGGCCAAGCAAATCGTCGGGCGCGATGCCGATCCAGTCGCCGAAGGGCTTGTTGGCGAAGCGGACCTTGAGCTGCCGGTCGAAGTAGAGGATCGACGCGCCGACGCTGTCGGTGACGAGCCGCAGCCGGTGCTCGCGCTGGCCGGCTTCGAGCTCCAGCCGCTTCAGGTTGTCGACGTCGGCGTAGGTGACAAGGAAGCCGCGCACCGCGCCCTGCGGCGTGCGGTCCGGGTAATAGTCGACGCGGATCCAGATCGGCGGGCGCCCCGGCGTCACCAGCTGCCGCTCGAAATTGGTCCGCTCGCCGTCGAGCGCCGCGTCGATGTACGCGTTGTAGAGCGCGTAGACGTCGCGGCCGACGACCTCGATGACCTCCTTGCCGATAACCTCCTCGTGCCGCTTGGCTATCCAGGTCAGGAAGGCGGTGTTGACGAACCGGTAGCGCTGGTTGCGGTCAATGTAGGCGAGGGGAAGCCCGAGCGCGTTCAGCTTGCGCTGCGACAAGGCAGACAAGCCGTCCCGCTCGAGCGCCTCCGAGACCGTCTGCTGGACGGTGGCAAGCTCGAGACGATTCAACGATCGCGGCAAGGCCATTGCGGAAATCTATCCATCCTTTGACCGTACGGCTGCGGGCGCAACAACGGGAATTCGGGGAAAACGGCCCCGGAATCCTGCTCCCGGACAATGCTACGCACATGGTGCACTTTGAACCTGTAATCGACAAGCAAGGATCGGGCCTGTCGGAGGGCGATCGTCACGGTCCGTCCCCTTCGGAGGTTGCCGCCCGAATCCGCTAGACTTGGGGACTGTTCCGCTCCTGTAAATTCCGACCCCGCCCGTCCCATTCCGCGAGAAACGACCATGCCGAACCTCCTGCGGCACCTCCTGTTTGCGGCGACCGCGGCGACCGCCGCCACGGCGGGGGCCCAGGTGACCTTTTGGGACGGACCGGCCTTCGCCGGGCAGTCCTTCACGGCGAATCAGACGATCTCCAATTTCGCCGATGTCGGCTATAACGACCGCGCGACGTCGGCCGTCATCCGGGGGGGCAGCTGGCAGCTCTGCGGTGACGCCTACTTTCGCGGCCGCTGCGTGTCCCTCGATCCAGGCCAGTACCCCGACCTCGGCGCCGTGGGGCTGTCGTATGCGATCTCGTCGGCGCGCCCGTTGACCGGCTGGCCGGAGGGGGGTGTCGTTGGCGGGGGCGGCGGCCGCGTCGTCCTCTACGACAGCAGCGGGTTCATCGGCAGGACCTACGACGTCAACGGGATCGTCGCCAATCTCGACGGCACCGGCTTCAACGACCGTGCGCTGTCGATGGTGGTCCACGAGGGGACGTGGCAGCTTTGCGTCGACGCGAATTTCGACGGTTACTGCCAGACATTCGGCGCGGGCCGCTACGCGAACCTCGGCCGGCTCTCCGGAATGTTGAGCTCGCTACGTCCTGTCGGGGCTGGCGGCGGCGGTAGCGGCGTCGGAGGCGGTGGCTGGGGTGGGGGCTCGCGCGCAATACTCTACGAGGGCCCCAATCTCACCGGACGCACGTACGTCGTCAGCAGCCAGGTCTTGCCCAATCTCGACGGCACCGGGTTCAACGATCGCGCGACGTCGCTGCGCGTCGAAGGCGGCTACTGGATCTTCTGCAGCGACGCGAATTTCAACGGCGCATGCCAGACCTTCGGCCCCGGCGACTACCCGTACCTTCCCGGCGGACTCAACAACCGGATTTCCTCGGGCCGGCGTGTCAGCGGAGGCTACCCCTACAACTCGACGCCGAACTGGTCGGGCCAGCAATAGCATGAAGGTCGTCGACGACATCGTGGGGCTGCGCGGAATTCTGGCGCGTTCGCGCGTGATCGCGGTCGTCGGACTTTCCGCCAACTGGTATCGGCCGAGCTACTTCGCCGCCAAGTACATGCAGGAGCACGGTTACCGGATCGTCCCGGTGAATCCCAATTATGCCGAGGTGCTCGGCGCGAAGTGCTACCCGGATATCGCCTCGATCGTCGGCGATGTCGACATCGTGGACTGCTTCCGCAAGGCTGAGGAGATGCCCGCGCTCGCCCGCGAAGCCGTCGACAAGGGCGCCAAGGTGCTGTGGATGCAACTCGGCATCCGCAACGCCGAGGCCGCGCGCATCGCAAGCGAAGGGGGGCTCGATGTCGTGCAGGACCGCTGCGTGAAGATCGAGCACGCGCGAATCATGGGCGGGCTCAATTGGGCGGGCGTGAACACGGGCGTGATTTCGGCCAAGCGGCCGGTCGCCGATCGCTGACGAGATTCGGGGCATGCCTGACCGCAAATTCGGCTTTGACACGCTCTGTCTGCACGCGGGCCAGATTCCGGACGCGGCGACGGGCGCGCGCGCGCAGCCGATCTACCAGACGACCTCGTTCGTCTTCGACTCGGCCGACCACGCGGCGTCGCTCTTCAACCTGCAGACGTTCGGCAACGTCTATTCGCGGATCTCCAATCCCACGGTCGCCGCGCTCGAGGAGCGCGTGGCCGCATTGGAAGGCGGGCGCGCGGCGCTGGCCGCGGCAACCGGCATGGCGGCGCAGATGCTGGCGCTGCTCACGCTCGCCCGCAACGGCGATCACATCGTCGCCGCGCGCACGCTCTATGGCGGCACGTATTCGCAGCTTGCGGTCACGTTCGCGCAGTTCGGCATCGACGCGACGTTCGTGGACGCCGATGATCCCGCCGCCTTTCGCGCCGCGCTGAAGCCCAATACGAAAGCGGTCTATGCGGAAACCATCGGCAATCCGCAGTTGAACGTCTGCGACATCGCGGCGCTGGCGGACGTTGCGCATGGCGCCGGCGTGCCGCTCGTGATCGACAATACGCTCGCCTCGCCCTTCCTCTGCCGACCGTTCGAGCACGGCGCCGACATCGTCATCCATTCGGTGACCAAGTATCTCGGCGGCCACGGCACCACGATGGGCGGCATCGTCGTCGAGTCGGGGAAATTCCCATGGGACAACGGCAACTTTCCGCAGATGACGGAGCCGTCGCGCGGCTACCACGGCGTGCGCTTTTACGAGACGTTCGGCGACTTCGGCTTCACCATGAAGGCGCGCATGGAGACGATGCGCACACTGGGGCCGACGCTGGCGCCGCTGTCCGCGTTCCTGCTGCTGCAGGGCATCGAGACGCTGCATGTGCGGATGCCGCGGCATTGCGAGTCGGCGCTGGCGGTCGCCCGGCACCTGGCCGCGCATCCGGCGGTCGCGTGGGTGAACTATCCGCAGCTTGCCGGCAACCGCTACGAGACGCTTGCGCGCAAGTATCTACCGCGCGGCGCGGGCGGAATTCTCACGTTCGGCGTCAAAGCAGGAGCGAAGGCCGGAGAGAAGTTCATCGAATCCGTGCAGTTCCTCTCGCATCTCGCCAACGTCGGCGACGCGAAGACACTGGTGATCCATCCCGCGTCGACCACGCACCGGCAGCTTTCGGACGACGAGCAGCTCGCGGCCGGCGTCACGCCCGAGATGATCCGCCTGTCGATCGGCCTCGAAACGCTGGACGACATCCTGTGGGACGTCGACCAGGCTCTGGCACAATCGCAAAAATGAATTCAACGGAGATCGCTGCATCATGATGCGCTACGCCACCATCTCCTGGCCGCTCGCCGGACTTTTCATCGCGATCGCGCTGGTCGGCCAAGAGACGCTGCTGAACGCGCTCGGCACGAATGCGTCGCTGACGCAGACGGCTTACCGGATGGTGGTATGGACCATCGGCATCACCTCACTCGCGCTGCTGCTGCTGCCGCCGCGGCCGCTCGCCGATCTCCTCGGCGCGATCGTCTGCGCCGCATTGATGGGCTGGGCGCTGTGGCTGCAGTACGGCCTCGAGCTCGAACCATGCCCGCTGTGCGTTTTCCAGCGGATTGCCGTCATCGCGACAGGCATCGTCTTCCTGATTGCGGCGATCCACAATCCGGGCCGCACGGGCGCCGCGGTCTACGCCGGATTGACGGTGATCGCCTCCGGCATCGGCGCCGCGCTCGCCGCGTGGCATGTCTGGATCCAGGCGCAGCCGAAAGGCGCCGTCGCCGCGTGCGGGATGGGCCTCAACTACATGCTGGAAACGCTGCCGCTGACCGAGGTGATCAGCAAGGTGCTGAAGGGCAGCGGCGAATGCGCGGAACAGGGCTGGCTGTTCATGGGCCTCGCGATCCCGTCGTGGACGTTCGTGTTCTTCATCGCGATGATCGCGGCGGCGATCGCGCTGATCAAACGCGACTGACCGCCGCCGCTTCTCCGGAACTCCGGCCCGGCGCAGCGGCCCGGCACGCCGTGTCGAGCGCCCAGCCCGGACGTTGTTGGGATCGAGGCGCCGCGCCGCGTCGTACAGCTCCCTGGCCTTCCGCGCGTTCGCGAGCGTTGCGACGTCCATCGCGGCTTCGCCCCGTATCGCGAGCTCGTCTTGCGGAACCGGTTTCGTGCCGGCCTGAAGCGCTACGCGATACACCCGAATCGGCCGCTCGATGTTCCTGACCTATTGCTCCCCGATGTCGACGTTCATCTGCCCATGCCCCTGTTCGCGGACCGAACTCGACACGCAAATGTCGCCCGGCTCCGCGAGCGCCTCCAGCCGCGAGGAGGCGCGTGACCATCGAATTTCCCGCGGAGATCATCGTGTATTGTCGGGCTTCATGTCCGACGGGGTCACTCGATCAGGTGCATACCGGCCTTCGCAGCCCCCTTGTCGAAGGTCGCCGTGTATTCGCAATCGTGCGCGGCACCGACGCGATCGATGAGGCAGTCCGCAAAGTCCGCGGGGCTCGCCTCGAAGAGCCGCACCGCCTTCCAGACCGTTTCAGCGTCCTCGACCACAAATTGCTTGGTGCGCAGGATTCGCTCCAATATTGCGGCGACATCGGTTTTGGCGCTGTCGTAGCACTCCTCCAGCACCCAGACCAGTTCCGCCAGGGCGACGATGGTCACGAACCCCGGGCGCGCTTCGCCGCACACTTCTTCTATCAGGTGAACGGCTTTCGCCGCCTGCCGCGGTTCGTCCTGCGCGATGTAACGGACGAGGACGTTGGTATCGAGGCCGATCATCCGCCTGATCCGCGGCGCCTGACGGCCGCACGCATGGCTGCGATGGAGACGGCCTTTGGAGGACGCCGAACCATGCCCTTGAGCGCGCGGACGTCCTCGTTGGCGGACTTCATCGCGAATTCGCCAGGTGACAACTCGACGAATTCGACACGGTCTCCCGTCGCAAGACCGAGCTTTTCGCGCACGGCGACCGGGATCGTGATCTGGCCCTTGCTCGTCAACGTAGCGGCGGACATGGCTTCCTTACCATTTATCGAAAGTAAGATATTAGCGTAAGGAAAGCGGGATGTCAAAGCGCAAACGGCGCCCGCCTTCGCCGGCAGTCGTTGTCGACGGACCGCGCTACGTCACTTCGGCGCCATCCGGATCGCACCGTCGAGGCGGATCACTTCGCCGTTCAGCATGACGTTCTCGACGATGGTGCGCACGAGCGCCGCGAATTCGGGCGGGCGCCCGAGCCGCGGCGGGAACGGCACCATCTTGGCCAACGCCTCTGCGATCTCCGGCGGAATCTGGTCGGCCATCGGCGTCTGGAAAAGTCCCGGCGCGATCGTCATGACGCGGATGCCGCTTCGCGCGAGTTCGCGCGCCATCGGCAGCGTCATGCCGGCGACAGCCGCCTTCGACGCGCTGTACGCCGCCTGCCCGATCTGCCCGTCGAACGCGGCGACTGAAGCCGTATTGACGATCACGCCGCGCTCGCCTTCCGCGTTCGGCGCGTTTTTCGCCATCGCCTCGGCGGCAAGACGCAGGACATTGAACGTGCCGATCAGGTTGATGTTGATCACGCGGACGAATCCGGCGAGCGAGTGCGGACCTTCCTTGCCGACGATCTTTTCGCCGTAGACGATCCCCGCGCAGTTGACGAGCCCGTGCACCGCGCCGAAAGCGGCCACCGCGGCCGCTACCGCCGCTTTCGCGCTCACTTCGTCGGTGACGTCGGTGCGGACGAATATCGCGTTCGCGCCCAGCTCCTTCGCGTGCGCCTGCCCTTCGGCCTCCTTCAGGTCGGCAATGACGGCGTTGCCGCCGGCTTCGACGACCATGCGCGCCGTCGCGCCTCCCAGTCCCGACGCGCCGCCGGTGACGATGAACGTGCTGCCCTGCAGTTGCATCCTTGCAAACTCCTCTATTTGGACTGGGCCTTGAACATCGTCGTCATCGACGTCACCAACGTCGAGACATCGGCAAGATTGGTCGGCACGATCAGCGTGTTTCCGGTCTTGGCGAGGTTCGCGAACGCCGCGATGTAGAGTTCCCCCAGCTTGAGATTCACCGCGTTGAGCCCGCCCTCGGCGTTGGTCGCGTTGGCCACTTGAATGATCGCCTTGGCGTTCGCCTCGGCGATGGCGAGAATCGCCGCCGCATGACCTTGCGCCTGGTTGATTTCGGATTGCTTCTCGCCTTCGGAACGGGCGATGTTGGCCGCGCGCGCGCCGTTCGCGAGGTTGATCTGCTCCTGTTGCTTGCCCTCGGACGTCGCGATGACCGCGCGCTTTTCGCGCTCGGCGGTGATCTGCGCCTGCATCGCGTGCAGGATTTCCTTCGGCGGCGTCAGGTCCTTGATCTCGTAGCGCAGCACCTTCACGCCCCAGTTTCCCGCCGCCTGGTCCAGTGCCGCCACGACGAGGCCGTTGATGTGGTCGCGCTCCTCGAACGTGCGGTCGAGCTCCATCCGCCCGATGACGCTGCGCAACGTCGTCTGCGCGAGCTGCGTGATCGCGACCATGAAGTTGCTCGACCCGTAGGACGCGAGCCGCGGGTCGGTCACCTGGAAGTACAGGATGCCGTCGACCTGAAGCTGCGTGTTGTCCTTCGTGATGCAGATCTGGCTCGGCACGTCGAACGGGATTTCGCGCAGGTCGTGCCGGAATGCGACGCGGTCGACGAACGGAATCACGAAATTGAGCCCCGGCTGGAGCACGGCGTAAAAGCGTCCCAGCCGCTCGATCACCAGCGCGTGCTGCTGCGGGACGACGCGAATCGCCTTCGCGATGATGATGAGGGCGACGACGAACAGTGCGACGGTGAACAGCGACGATCCGAGCATGGTGGCGTAGCCTTCCAGTTGAGCGGAGCTCATTGCATTGGCTTGCTGTTAGACAGCACGAGGACGTTGGCACGGCACGCCACGATGTACATGGGCTCGGCGCGCGGCGTGTCGGGTGTTGCAAGTTCCGCGTCCCATTCCGATCCGCGATACGCGACGCGCGCGGTGCCGTCCGCGTTCCAGGACTTGACTTGGACTGCCTGCCCGATGTCGAGCGATTGCTGTTGCGGCGGCGTCGCGCGGGCGAGCCTCCAGCGATGCGCGATGATGGTCAGCACGACGCCCAGCACGCCCGCGATGGCGAACTGCATGGGTTCGCCCGCGCCCAGCCAGGCGGCAAGACCCCCCAATGCGACGGCGATCCCGACGGCAAGAAGATAGAACGTGCCGACGACCAATTCGATGCCGATGAGGACCGCGGCGATGAACCACCATGTCCAGTAAGCGTGCATCTTCGGACCCTTCCCAATTCACTTTGCGAGACACAAGGATAAAGCAGTTTCCGGGGGTTGCACGGCGCGCGATTCGCGCCCCTCTGTCCGGAACGCCGCGGATCGCGTCCGCAGTACCGCAGCGGCCTTGAATCGGTTATAATTATTGCTTTTGAATCAAGCGCTTTTGCACTGCCTCAGCGAAAGCCGGTCCCCATGCCGATCTACGAATATCGATGCTCGTCCTGCGGCCACGAACTCGAGGCCCTGCAAAAGCTCGCCGAGGCGCCGCTGCTAGCCTGCCCGTCCTGCCACGCGGATGCGCTCGTCAAGCTCGTGTCGGCGTCCGCGTTCCAGCTGAAAGGCAGCGGCTGGTACGCCACCGATTTCAAGGGCGGATCCAAGCCAGCGGCGGCCAAGCCGGACGACGCCGCGAAACCCGCCGCGGAAAGCACTTCCGAATCGAAGCCCGAATCGAAATCCGATACGAAGACCGAATCCGCGGCCGACGCCAAGCCCGCGGCAAAGACAGAAACGAAATCCGAGACCAAGGCCGCGCCCGCCACGCCTGCCGGCGGCACCGGTGGCGGCACCTCCTCCTGACGCCGCTGTTCGCTGACGCCTCGTCGCCATCATGAAGCGCTACCTGATCGCCGGCCTGCTCGTCTGGGTGCCCCTCGGCATCACGATCTGGGTGATGGACCTGCTCATCTCGACACTCGACCAGTCGCTGCGGCTCATTCCCGAAAGCGTGCGGCCGGACAGGTTGCTCGGCGTCCACATACCGGGATTCGGTGTGCTGCTGTCGTTCGTGATCGTGCTCGTCACGGGCGCCCTCGCTGCCAACTTCGCCGGCGCGCGGCTGATCCAGGCGTGGGAATCGCTACTTGCCCGCATCCCCTTCGTCAAGTCGATCTATTCGTCGGTCAAGCAGGTGAGCGACACGGTGCTCTCGGACCAGGGCACGGCATTTCGCAAGGCGCTGCTGGTCGAGTTTCCGCGCGAAGGCTGCTGGACGATCGCATTCCTGACGGGCGCGCCCGCGGGCGAGGTCGCGAGCCACCTCCCCGGCGAGCACATCAGCGTCTACGTGCCGACGACGCCGAACCCAACCGGCGGCTACTTCATCATGGTGCCGAAGGCCAGCGTGCGCGAGCTCGACATCTCGGT
The DNA here is from genome assembly GCA_039934535.1 of Casimicrobiaceae bacterium. Taxonomy (GTDB): domain Bacteria; phylum Pseudomonadota; class Gammaproteobacteria; order Burkholderiales; family Casimicrobiaceae; genus CAIWHR01. The sequence continues at coordinate 8,903 of JBDTLY010000093.1, forward strand.
CGACGAAGCGCTCAAGTACATCATCTCGATGGGCGTCGTGACGCCGCGCGCCGCAGCCGGCCATTTCGCATCGCCGGCGCTCCCCCCTGCCGCGGCGAGCGTCGCCGAAACCCGAAATTGACCGGGTAGGTGCGTCCCGCCGCCGCGGGTTGCCGCGCGGCGCGTGCGCCCTGCCCGCCCAGAACGTCATCCATTCCGATCATTCCACGAATCGATTTCCGGAGACGCACGTGAATCGCACCGACTATTGCGGCCGCATCGACCGCCGCTTCCTCGGCCAGACCGTCACGCTGTCGGGCTGGGTCCATCGCCGCCGCGACCATGGCGGCATCATTTTCATCGACCTGCGCGA
>JBDTLY010000094.1:0-9224 GCA_039934535.1 Casimicrobiaceae bacterium
GTGCACGTCGGCATTCTGGCGCAGGTCGAGCACGGCGAGATGGAAGCCGAACACGTCGATCGCGCGCATCAACGGGACGAGCCGCCCGGCGGCCAGCGGCGTCGCGCCGTGGGTCGCGAGCGACGCCTCGATCGTCACGAGATCGGCGAGGAGTTCTGAGGGCGTCGAATAGGGCGTCGAATCGCCTTGCGGCAGGCGCGGCGGCACATAGCCGGCCAGCGTCTTCGCGGTCGCCGACACGCGCGCGTAAATCCCGATCAGCGCCTGCCGGTACGGCTCGTCGGTACGATGCGGATTCTGGTCGTGCGCGCCTTGCGCCAATTCGAGCAGCGCCGACGTCGGGTGGACGAGCCGGGTCGACAGCGACAGCTCGCCGCCAAGCAGATGGATTTCCTCGAGGTAGTGCGCAAACGCGACGGCGGCCTGCGCCGTGATCGCATAGTCGAGCGTGGCGGCCGTGACGAACGGGTTGCCGTCGCGATCGCCGCCGATCCACGAGCCCAGGCGCAGCAGCGCCGGCGGCACGCGCGGCCCCTGCCCGCCTGCCGCCGTGGACAGCCGCGCCTCGAGCGCCATGGCAAGGCGCGGCACCGCGGAAAGAAATGTGTACCGATAATAGGCGAGGCCGTTGTCGATCTCGTCTTTCACCTTGAGCTTCGACAGGCGGATCATCGCCGTCTGCCACAGCGCGAGCACCTGGCGATAGAGGCCCGACTCGAAATCGACGGCCTCCTCCAGCGTCAGCGCAACGCGGTCGCGCCATTGCAGGAGCCGCACGATCTCGCGCTCGCAATCGAGGATGCTCTTGCGCTGCACCTCGGTCGGATGCGCGGTGAGCACCGGGCTCACCTGCGCCTCGGCGACCCAGTGCGCGACGGCATGCGTAGGCGTGCCGCGCGCCGCGATGCGATCGAGCGCATCGGCGACGCTTCCGCGCTGCGGCCCCGAGCCCGCCAGCGCATGCGCGCGCCGGCGGCGATGCTGGTGCACGTCCTCGGCGATGTTCGCGAGATGCGAGAAATAGCTGAACGCGCGGACGACATCGAGCGTCTCCGCGATCGGCAGGTCGTTCAGAAGCGCGGCGAGCTCTTGCTTGACGCCCTCCGCCTGCCCGGGTTCCGCGCGCCGGAACCGGATCGCGGTCTGGCGGATCAACTCGATGCGCTCGAAACCGGCGACCCCGCTCTGCGCGCGCAGCACGTCCCCGAGCAGACGGCCGAGGAGGCGCGTGTCCTCGCGCAGTGGCATGTCTTTGTCCGGGCGGGTGTCCATTCTGCTTTCTAGTTTACCTACCGCGGATCGTTTCGGGTCGCGCGGCCAACCATTTGCGCACGCGAGTTTGCAATACGCGCGCAATCGATTATCCTCGACCGCACCGGCGCGGTGCGCCGCACGTTTCTGGACTCGCCTCCGATGCCGCTGTCCGTTTCCACCGATCTCGCCGATCATCGCCGCGCGCTGGCGGGCACGACACTGACGCAGCTCTTCGGCCGCGAGCCCGAGCGCTTCGCGCAATTGTCGTTTGTTTGGGACGACTGGCTGATCGACGTTTCAAAGGAGCGCCTCACGCGCGAGACGCTGGCGCTCCTCGTCGCGCACGCGCGGTCCGCGGAACTCGAAGGCTGGATCGCCGCGCTTTTCGCCGGCGAAAAGGTCAACCAGTCCGAAGGCCGGCCCGCGCTCCACACGGCGTTGCGCCAGCAGGGCGATGCGCCGCTCACGGTCGACGGCCGCGACATCGTGCCCGACATTCGCGCCACGCAGGCGCGGATGAAGACGCTCGCCGCGCAGGTCCGCGGCGGATTGCGCGTCGGCGCGACGGGGCGCCCGATCCGTGCCGTCGTCAACATCGGGATCGGCGGTTCCGATCTCGGGCCGTTGCTCGTCTGCACCGCGCTTGCGTCGCCGCACCGCGCGCGCGGCAGCTCCGGGCCGCAGACCGAGGGCGTCGACGTCGCGTTCGTGTCGAACGTCGATCCCGAGCACCTCACGCGCGCGCTCGCTCCGCTCGATCCGGCGACCACACTGTTCATCGTCACGTCGAAGACCTTCACGACCGGAGAGACGCTTGCGAACGCGGCGAGCGCGAAGGCCTGGCTCGCGTCCGCCCTCGGCCGCGGCGTCGACGTCGGCGCGCATTTCATCGCCGTGACCGGCAACGCGGCAGCGGCGACCGCATTCGGCATCGCGAAGAACGACGTGTTGCCGCTGCCGGACTGGGTCGGCGGCCGTTATTCGCTATGGTCGGCGGCCGGACTGTCGATCGCGCTCAAGCTCGGCTGGGAGCGCTTTGCCGACCTGCTGGCCGGCGCGGCAAGCGTCGATCAGCACTTCCGCACGACGCCGTTCGAACGCAACCTGCCCGTCGTGCTCGGCCTTGCCGGCTGGTGGAATGCCGCGCATCTGAAGCACGCCGAGCGCGTCGTCGTGCCGTATGCACAGGCGCTGGCGCGGCTGCCTGCCTACCTGCAACAACTCGTCCTCGAAAGCAACGGCAAGCGGGTCGCGCGCGACGGCGCCGCCCTTTCCGGCCCGACGACCGCCGCGCTCTGGGGCGAGACAGGCACCAACGGCCAGCACGCGTTCTTCCAGTGGCTGCATCAAGGGACCCGCGAAGCGCCCGTCGAATTCGTCGTCCCCGTTCGCGCCGCGCATCCGCTGGCCGACCAGCAGTCGCTGCTCGTCGCGAATGCACTCGCGCAAGCGCAGGCGTTGATGGAGGGCCGCGGCGGCGATGCGTTGCGTGGCGAATTCCTCGCCAAGGGACTGACCGGCCCCGCGCTCGATGCCGCGGTCGCCGCGCGCGTGTGCCCCGGCAACCGCGCATCGACAACGATCCTGATGCCCGAGGTCAGCGCGCACCGGCTGGGCCAGCTCATCGCGCTCTACGAGCACCGCACGTTCGTCGAGGCGGTCCTGTGCGGCATCAACCCGTTCGACCAGTTCGGCGTCGAGCTCGGCAAGACGCTCACCGCGCCGATCGCGGCCGCGCTGACCTCGGATGCGCCGCTGCCGGAAGCCACCGACGCATCGACGCGCGGATTGGTTGCGCACGTGCGCGCGCTGTCGGCGCGCAAGCGCGGCTAGCGCGACAGCCTGATCAGCGTCGCCAGCTCGTAGACGGCCGTCGCGTAGAGGCGGCTCCGGTTGTATCGGGTCAGCACGTAGAAGTTATGGCAGGCGATCCAGTACCTCACGCCTTCCACGCCGTCCGCGTCCCTTTCCTCTAGCATCAGCAACGCGACGGGATCCGGCGCGAGATCGAACGGCGCACCGGAGGCCGCAACGCCGTCGACCGACCACGCGTCCGCCGAACGACGCTCGCTGATTCCGCCATCCAGCCGGCGCTGCACGGCCGGCAGGTTGTCCTCGGCGATGGCGGCCGGCACCAGCACCGGCTGCCCGCGCTGCCAATCGTGGCGGGCAAGATAGCTCCCGACGCTGCCGATGATGTCAGCGGAACTCGTCCACAGATCGATGTGCCCGTCGCCGTCGAAGTCGATGGCGAATTCGCGATAACTTCCCGGCATGAACTGCGGCACGCCGAGCGCGCCGGCAAAGCTGCCCTTGGGCACGGTGGGGTCCACATTCTGCTCGCGGGCGAGCAGCAGGAACTGCTTCAATTCGCCGCGAAAGAACGCGGCCCGGCGCGGGTAGTCGAACGCCAGCGTGGCGAGCGCATCGATGGCGCGATGATTGCCCGTATTGCGTCCGTACGTCGTTTCGATGCCGATGATGGCGACGATGATTTCCGCCGGGACGCCGAAGCGGTCTTCGGCGCGGGCGAGGTCCGCCGCATGAGCGTCCCAGTAGGCGAGGCCCCCCTCCACCCGGACGCGCGACACGAGGGGCGGCGCGTACTCGTACCATTTGGGCGGCGCGAGCAGCGGCCGCTGCATCGCTTCGACAATTCGCGGCTGAAAGCGTGCCGCCGCGAAGGCGCGGACGAGCGCAGCGCGGTTGTAGTTCTGCTCGCTGACCATCTCGTCGATGAACGCCTGCACGTCGGCACGACCGGCGTAGGTCCCCGTGGCCGCATTCGCGATCGTGGCGAGCCCGGCGCACAGCAGGACGAGAATGAAGTGAATCGCGAGGTGCATTGAGCGTGATTGGACGATCGGAAGCGCGCGAATGTTAACATCGCGCCGCAATGTATCCGCTGTTCCGCCCGTTCCTGTTCGCGCTCGACCCCGAAACCGCGCACGACCTGGTGTTCGCGGGCCTCGACGCCGCGGCCAAGGTCGGCCTCGCCCGGGTGTTCGCGCCGCAGGTCCCCCCTTCGCCGGTTGTGGCCATGGGACTCACGTTTCCGAACCGCGTGGGACTCGCCGCCGGCCTCGACAAGAATGCGGCGCACATCGATGCGCTCGCCGGGCTCGGCTTCGGCTTCGTCGAGTGTGGCACGGTGACGCCGCGCGCGCAGCCGGGCAACCCGAGACCCCGACTCTTCCGGCTGCCGGAAGCGCAGGCGCTGATCAACCGCATGGGATTCAACAATGCCGGGGTCGAGCGGTTCCTCGCGAATGCGGCACGCGCCAAGTACGAAGGCATTCTCGGACTCAACATCGGCAAGAACTTCGACACGCCGAATGCGCGCGCGGTCGACGACTACCTCGTCTGCCTGCGCGCCGTGTACGCACGGGCGTCTTACGTGACCGTGAACGTCTCGTCCCCCAACACCAAGGGCTTGCGCGACCTGCAGGCCGATGACGCGCTCGGCGCGCTGCTGACCGCGCTCAAGAAGGAGCAGAAGGCGTTGGCGGACAAGCAGGGTAAATACACACCGATCGCCATCAAGATCGCGCCTGACCTGGCGCCCGCGGCGGTTTCAAGTATCGCGAAACTCCTCGTACGCCATCGCGTCGACGGCGTCATCGCGACCAACACCACCGTTTCGCGGGACGCCGTGCCGGGTTTGCGCCACGCCGACGAAACCGGCGGGCTGTCAGGGCGCCCGCTGCGCGCGCAATCGACCGAGGTGATTCGCACGCTGGCGAAGGCGCTGGACGGCGCGCTGCCGATCATCGGCGTCGGCGGCATCCTTTCGGGCGCCGATGCGAAGGAGAAGGTGGATGCCGGCGCGACGCTGGTGCAGATTTACACGGGTCTCATCTATCGCGGGCCGGACCTCGTCGCGGAATGCGTGCGGGCGCTGGCGGAGGATTGATGGCCTCTATCGACTTTTACGCTTCTCCGTGCACCAGCATCTTGCCGTCCGCCTCCGCGACGATCACGCCTTCCGGATTGCGGCACACGCCCGCCAGCACGACGACACTGCCCCCGTGTCGCGGCTTCGCGTACTCGTCGTTGACGTGATGCGGATTGAAGTCGGCGACGTCGTCGTACGCGGGTCCGCTCTCGTCCATTCCGACGCATCGCTTCATTGCGCTGCTCCCTTTCGGGTCGCCGCCCCTCGCTCGTCCGCCGCCGCCGCACTTCATCCCGGGCGGACCGTCGTCTGTCGCAGAGCACTGGCGCTGAGGGGGTTTCGGCGCGACAGTACTCTGACTCACGGTGGCGGATAGAGGTGACGGTCGCGGGAGTGCCAGATTGCGGTGGCACGGATGCTCGGGCTCGTCTCGTGTTCGGCGGCTGCGGGAAGGATGCCTGCGCGCACGACAGCGCAACGGTCTGCGGCAAGGCTCGTGACGATGCGCTGCCGGTGAGCGGCACCTACCTGAACCCGTTTCGTCAGACGTGATCGGCCTGGAGGGGCAATGTGATGAAGCATCCACTCGACAGGATCGCCCGCCTTGCGGGCCTGGCCTACCTGGTCGTCGTCATCCTCGGCCCGTTCACGCTGCTCTACGTCCCGGGACAGATCCTGGTGAGCGACAACGCGAGTGCCACCGTCGCCAATCTTCTGGCCCACCAGAACCTGTATCGGGCCGGCATCGCGGCGGGCGTGTGCAGCCAGATCTGCTTCGTCACCGCAATCCTGCTGCTGTACCGCCTGCTGCGCGATGTGGGCCCGGTACTTGCGGTGGCGATGGCGGCGCTGATCCTGCTGCAAACGCCGCTTGGCATTCTCCGTCTCACCAGCGAGGCGGCGACACTTGCTCTGGCGCGCGGCGGGGAGTTCCTCGCGGTATTTGATCGACCGCAGCGTGATGCGCTCACGCTCCTCATGCTGAAGGCAGACATGGCGGGGACACTGGTGTCACAGGTCTTCTGGGGGCTCTGGTTGATCCCGCTCGGGACACTGGTGTGGCGCAGCGGATTTCTTCCGCGTTGGATCGGCGGGTGGCTGATCGTGAACGGCATCGTCTACGTCGTGTTGAGCACCATCGGACTGTGGTGGCCAGAATATGCAAGCCGGGCGTTCGCTTATGCCACGCCTGCAATGTTTGGCGAGGTGGTCCTGACATTGTGGCTGCTGGTCAAGGGATTGAGACCAATCCTGAATCTGGCCGCGCCCCCTGCGGCCGCCGCGTGAACGCGGCTCCGAGCGCACAATCGCGCTGCGTGCTACTTCGCCGACGAGGATTGCGCGCTCTACCTCTTCCACCTCCGCAAGCTGGCGCGACGGCTCGAATGCCGAGTGCACGCCTACGTACTGATGACCAATCACGTGCACCTGCTGCTGACGCCGCAGGAGGCCGCTGGCGCGTCACTTCTCATCAAGAATCTGGGTCAGCGGTACGTGCAATACACCAATGGTGTCTACCGACGCTCCGGCACGTTGTGGGAAGGCCGCATCAAGTCGTGCCTGACGCAGAGCGACGCGTACGTACTCGCTTGCTACCGGTACCGTCGCTTGGTAGTGACGGCGGACGCGCGGCGGGCTCGCTATCGCCGATTATTCGATGCGCAGCTGAACCTGGATCAGCTTGCCGCGATTCGCGATGCGACGAGCGGCAATTTCGCTCTCGGCAATCGGCGGTTCCAGGACGGAATCGAGGCGATGCACGGCCGGCGAGCGAGGCGCGCTCCTGGGGGCCGGCCGCGAGCTCCCCATCCGGCAATCACAAGCGATCAACTTTCGTTGGAGTCGGGCTACGAAATTGAGGTCTGTCCCCGATTTAGGCGTCCGCGTGCACGAGCATCTTGCCGTCCGCCTCCGCGACGACCACGCCGTTCTGGTTGCGGCAGATTCCCGCCAGCACGACCACGCCACCGCCGTGATGCGGCTTCGCGTGCTTCTCGGTGATGGTCCACATCGTCGTCAGGGTGTCGCCGGCGCGCACCGGCGCCTTGAACCGCGCGGCATGCTCTAGATAGGCGATCGCGGTGCCGTGGAAATACATTCCCACCGGCGCGCCCATGATTGCGCTCGTGAGCATTCCGTGCAGGATCCGCGTGCCGAAGCGCGAACCCTTCGCATATTCGTCGTTGACGTGATGCGGATTGAAGTCGCCGATGAGCCCGGCGCCGAGCACGAGATGCGTGTCGGTGATCGTGATCGAGCGGCTGAACGTGTCGCCGACCGCGACGTCGTCGTACCCGTGCCCGCTCTCGTCCATGCCGGTGATCTGCTTCATTCCGGTTCCCCCTTTCCGGTCGCTGGCGTCCGCACGCGCAATCGCTCGAGCTCGGCCAGGCACAGGTACGTGAACGCGAGGCCGGCGTAGATCGGCGCCAGCAGGTTCACGAACGGCACCAGCGACAGCGCCGCGAGCGCGAGCCCGAGCCCGAACAGCCGCCCCCGCGCCGCGCCAACGATGGCTACCCGCTCCTCGCGGCTTGCGTGCTCGGCGAGCGCATCGTACCGGAAGAGCCGCTGGTTGAGCCATGCATTCGCGCACAGCGACAGCGGCACACCGACCGGCGGAAACAACAGGAACGGCAGGACGACGATCGCCATCGGAATCCACAGCGCGACGGCAACGATCGCGTTCATCGCGCTGCCGGCCGCCGTCCCGCCCCGCGCCCGCGCGAGCGACGAAAAATGGCGGGCTTCGACCACGCGCACGAAGACCGGGCCGGCGAACATGGCGATGGCCGCCAGCGCCAGCGCACCCGCTGCGAGGGTAATCAGCACGAATGAAATGATCGCGCCCCCGGCCGTGGCGACCGCTCCCGGCTCTCCGCCAAGCCCGAAGGTCGCGAGCGCGCGCCCGATCAAGCCTGCGAGTGCATTTGTGAGCGGCGCGCCGAACGCGATTGCCGCAACGAGCCACAAGACAACCGCGGCGACGAGCGGCGCGCCGACGAGCATCAGCACGCGCCGATCGGCGATCAGCGGGAGGGCCTGCACAAGCGCGCGCAAGACGGCCTTCATTCCTCCTGCTTGGATACCGCGAGCGGCTCCCAGCGAAATCCGCCGGCCTCGACGCCTGCGACGAGGTGCGCGATCGCGGCATCGAGAAACGCAGGATCGCCGCGCACCCCGAGCTCGATTCTTCGCTGGTCACCCGGCATGATCGACGGCAGGCTGAAAAGCTTCAGCTGCGGAAAGCGCGCGACGTTGTCGTCCATCACGGGAAGGAGCTGGCTCTCGCCGGCGCCGTGCACGACGATGGCCCGCTCGGCGGACGGGGGCGCTGCGAGCGCCGGATACTGCGTCGCCAGCACCCAGTCGAGCATCGGCCACGCCATCTGCGGGAAGCCGGGGAAGAAGTGATGATCGCGAATCGAGAACGACGCGACCCGGTTCACCGGATTCGGGATGATCGTACTGCCTTCCGGAAACTCGGCCATCAGCACCCGATGCGGCCAGGCTTCGGCGCCGAAGCGCGCTTCGAGTTCGGCCACGGCCCGCGGATGGCGCACGAGCGGAACGCCGAGCGCGGCGGCAGCCGCCTGCCGGGTGTGGTCGTCGGGGGTCGCGCCCACGCCGCCGAACGAGAACACGAGTTCGCCGGCCGCGAACGATTCGCGCAGCACGTCGGTGAGCCGCGCGCGGTCGTCGCCTTCGTAGCAGGCCCACGCGAGCGTCAACCCGCGGGCCGAGAGCGTCGCGATCACGTGCGCGAGGTGCTTGTCCGCGCGCTTGCCCGACAGGATCTCGTCGCCGATGATCAGCGCGCCGATGCGTGAGACCGGCGTCAATCCGCCGCCGCTTCCGCCTCGGGGAACTGGGTGTCGATCTGCTGCATCATCGAGCCGAACGCGCGGTCGACCAGCGGCTCGGCCTCGACGAGGCGCGAACGATCGGAACGGAACCGCTCGGCCAGTTCCTCGGCCGTCATCGACAGCGCTTTCTGCCCTTGCCGGTTGGTGAACAGGTAGGTGCCGCGGAGCGGGCTGATCCACGCGAGCTTCGCAAAGGCGAGCTGCCCGTT
>JBDTLY010000095.1:0-9180 GCA_039934535.1 Casimicrobiaceae bacterium
CGTCGACGAGTTCAACGTAGCTCTCGGGATGCCGCGCGAGCCACAGCCCGTAGCCCACCGGGTACAGCACGAACACCAGGAAGACGACGACGTAGGGTGCGAGCAGCGCGTAGCCCCACGCCTCCCACGTGGTGAGCCGCTTTTTGGGCGCGCCGGTCGGCGTGACCGGCTCGACCTTGGGGAGCGCGAGCGTCGACATGCGGAAAACTTCAAGCGGAACCGTGGGCGCCGCGAGCGCCCACGATTTTCTGCTGTCTAGCCCGCGACTTGCTTGATGCGCGCGATCATCTCGTCGACGGCCTTCTCGACGCTCCACTTCTCGCTGACGACGCGGTTCATTGCCTTGGCCCAGACATTTTCGTTGTTGAGGACCGTGAACTTGTAGTTCTTGGTGAATTCGAACGGCGTCGTGCCGGCGACGAACTGCTTCTGCACCGACGTGCGATGCGGATCGGCGAGCCAGAACGAAAGGCGCGCCGCGCCGGCCTTCGTCACCGGATACCAGCGGCCGAGCGAGCCCTCAACATAGGGCGTCAGATTCTCCTCCTGCAGCAGGAACGCGACGAACTCCTTCGCCCGCTTCTTGTTCTTCGAGGCATCGAAGATGACGCCGGTCTTGACGGCGGCGCGATAGGTCACCGGTGAGCCATCCGGCTTCTTCGGGAAGCCCGATGTCTGGATGAGCTCGTAGTAGTTCTTCTTCGCCAGCTCGCGCTCTTCCGGCTTCAATGACGCGTTGTTCATGTCGTCGTACCACTTGGCGGCGATCGAGATCGTCGCGTTGTGTGTCATGACGGTAGTCTTGTTGTGGAAGGCGACGTTGTTGTCGGGGTCCTTCCAGCTCGTCGACGATGGCGGCGTGCAGCCCTTCTGGTACGGCATAACGTAGTCGCCGAGCGCCTTGATGAGACCCGCCCTGACCTTCGGGTCGTCGACCAGCACCTTGCCGTTGTCGTCGACCAGCTTGACGTTGTAGGCGTCCATGAACGTCAGGAACGAATAGTACGAGTCGCTCGAGTCGACGCCCATCGGAAAGCCCGTCGCGAACCCGCGCTTGCCGGACTTCTTCCGGTAGTCGGGCTGCACCTTGTCGCACCAGAAGGACCAGTATTCCTTCCATGTCGTCGGAATGTCCGATTCCTTGTAGCCCGCTTCCGCCAGCATGTCCTTCCAGTATTCGATGTGCATCGTCTGCTGCTTCAGCGGAAATGCGTAGTACGCCTTCTTCTTGGCCTTGTCGTTGTAGAGCCACGTCGTCTCGACGGTATTGGGCAGGAACTGGCCCTTGATCGGCGTGATCACGTCGCTGATGTCCTCGAGCTTGCCGTCGAAGGCCCACTTGGCGGTGACCTGGAAATCGAACACATCGATATACATGACGTCCGGCGGATTGCCGGCGTCGAGCGCCGCGACGGCTTTCGGGATGCCGTCCTGCACCGCGTATTGCGACAAGTCGACCTTGATCCCGGTCTTCGCCTCGAACTTCTTGATCGCCTCGTACAGCGCGTCGTCTTCCGACTTGTAGAAGCCTTTCACCCACCACACCGTGAGCTTCTCCTGCGCAGCGACCTGTCCGGACAGCACGAGCGCGGCAGCCGCGAAGAGCGCTATACCCAGCTTTGAAAATATCTTCATGAAAATCCTCCTAGTGGGAATGCATCCGTTGTTTTTTGCCGTCCGGTTCGTCCGCCAGACTAAGGTTTGACCGCCGGGGTGTCAACCAACGACACGTTGCCTCGAACTACATGACCGCGCCGAGATACCAGGGCACGAATTCGCTTTGCCCGTAACCGTGGCGCTCGCTTTTCGTCCGCTGTCCCGACGCCGTCTCGAGCATCAGGCGGAACAGGCGCTCGCCGATCTCGTCGACCGCCGCCGTGCCGTCGGCGATTTCGCCGCAGTTCAAGTCGATGTCCTCTTCCTGCTTCACCCACAGCGGCGTGTTCGTCGACAGCTTGAGCGACGGCGACGGCGCGCAGCCGTACGCGGAGCCGCGGCCCGTCGTGAAGACGATCATGTTCGCGCCGCCGGCGACCTGTCCGGTGGCCGACACGGGATCATAGCCGGGCGTGTCCATGTAGACGAACCCCTTCGCGGTCACCGGCTCGGCGTATTCGTAGACGTCGACCAGGTTCGTCGTGCCGCCTTTCGCGACGGCGCCGAGCGATTTCTCGAGAATCGTCGTGAGGCCGCCCGCCTTGTTGCCCGGCGACGGATTGTTGTTCATCTCGCCTTTTTCGCGCGTCGTGTACTCCTCCCACCACTTGATCCGAGACACGAGCTTTTCGCCGACCGCGCGCGACACGGCGCGCCTTGTCAGCAGATGCTCGGCGCCGTAGATCTCCGGCGTCTCGGACAGGATCGCCGTCCCGCCATGCCGCACAAGCAGGTCGACGGCCGCGCCGAGCGCGGGATTGGCGGTGATGCCGGAGTAGCCGTCCGAGCCGCCGCACTGCAGGCCGACCGTGATGTGCGATGCGAGCACCACTTCCCGCGTGACTTCGTTCGCGTGCGGCAGCATCTCCTCGATCAGCGCGATGCCGCGCGCGATCGACTTGGCGGTGCCGCCGGTATCCTGGATGCTGTACGTGCGCAGCAGCGGGCCTTCCTTCAGTTGCTCGGCACCGAGCAGCGCGCTGATCTGGTTCGCCTCGCATCCGAGGCCGATCATCAGCACGCCGGCGAAGTTCGGATGCTTCGCGTAGCCGCCGAGCGTGCGGCGCAGGAGCTGCATCCCTTCGCCGTGCGTATCCATCCCGCAGCCCGAGCCGTGCGTCAGCGCGACGACGCCGTCGACGTTAGGGAAGGCCGCGAGCCGCTCGCGCGTGAAATGGCCGGCGATGCCGCGGGCGACCGTCGCCGAGCAGTTCACCGTCGACAGGATGCCGAGATAGTTGCGCGTGGCCACCCTGCCATCGGTACGGACGATGCCCATGAAGGTCGCCGGCGGCGTCGCGTATTGCGTCGGCTTGACGTCGACGCCGAACGCATAGTCGCGGTCGAACGACCCCATCTGCAGGTTGTTGAGGTGCACATGCTCGCCGGGCGCGATGTCGCGGCTCGCGAAGCCGATGATCTGGTTGTAGCGCTTGACCGCCGCACCCTTGGCGATCGCGCGCGTCGCGACCTTGTGGCCCGGCGGAATCAGACCTGCCACGGTGACCTTCTCGTCCATCAGCTTCGTGCCGCCGACCAGCTGCTGGCGGGCGATGACGACATCGTCGTCGGCGTGAAGGCGAATGGTCAACGATGCTTGCGTGAGCATGGGCGTACCTCTTTCGGTCAGTGCACGGTCGCGCGCGCGATGGCGAGCCGGTCAATCGCGGCGAAGTCCCAGTCGATGCCGAGGCCCGGTCCCTCGGGCGCCAGCGCGAACCCGTCGCGCACGGCCATCCGCGACGTCGTGATGGCATCGAGCTGCGGGATGTATTCAACCCACGCGCCGTTGGGAACGGCGGCGACCAGCGACACGTGCAGCTCCATCAGGAAATGGGGGCAAACCGCCACATTGAAAGCTTCCGCGAGATGCGCAACCTTGAGCCACGGCGTGATGCCGCCTATGCGCGCGCAATCGACCTGCACGATCGAGCAGGCGTCGCGCTCCAGGTATTCGCGGAAATGGGCCGGATGGTAGAGAGACTCGCCCACGGCGATCGGCATCGATGCCTTCGCGGCCACTTCGACGTGGCCGGCGAGATCCTCGGCCGGCAGCGGCTCCTCGAACCACGCGAGACCGAGGGGCGCGTACGCATGGGCGCGGCGCATCGCCTCCGACACCGTGAACGCCTGGTTCGCGTCGACCATCAGCTCGAATTCGTCACCGACCGCGGCACGGACCGCGGCGAGACGCCGCACGTCCTCGGCGATCGACGGCTTGCCGACCTTGAATTTCGCGCCCTTGAATCCCTGCGCTTTCGCGGCGACAGCTTCGTCGACAATCTGCTGCGCGGAATGGTGCAGCCAGCCGCCTTCGGTTGTGTAAACCGGAATCGCCGCCTTCGCGCCGCCGGCTGCCTTCCACAACGGCTGTTTCGCGCGGCGGCATTTCAAGTCCCACAGCGCCGTGTCGATCGCGGCAAGCGCGAGGCTCGTAATCGCGCCGACCGCCGTGGCATGCGTGTGGAAGAAGAGGTCCTTCCACAGGCCCTCGATTTCCGCCGCGTCGCGCCCGATGAGGCGCGGGCACAAGTGATCGCGCAGCAGCGCCACCACCGACGATCCGCCGGTGCCGATCGTGTAGGTGTAGCCCGTGCCCACCGCGCCGTCGCTGCACGTGATGCGCACGATGGGTGTTTCCTGCTTGACGAACGACTGGATGGCGTCGGTGCGCACGACCTTGGGCGGCAGGTCGACCTGGAGGATTTCGACGCGCTCGATCGGCGCCGCGACGGACGCCATCAGCGATACACCAGCTTCGGGAGCCACAGCGAGACGATCGGAACGTACGTGATCAGGATCAGGCTGCCGAGCAGCGGCACGAGCCACGGCAGAATGGCCATGGTCGTGCGTTCGAGCGACATTCGCGCGACCCGCGCGAGCACGTACAGCACCATCCCCATCGGCGGATGCAGGAGCCCGATCATCAGGTTCAGCACGACGATCAGTCCGAAATGCACCGGGTCGATGCCCAATTGCGTCACCGCCGGCATCAGCACTGGGATGGCAATCAGGATCGCCGCAGTCGGCTCGAGGAAGCAGCCGACGAAGAGCAGCAGCAGGTTGACGAGGAGCAGGAACACCCACGGCGAGCTCGTGAACCCGAGGACCCACGCGGTAACCATGTCGGTCACGCGTGTGGCGGTCAACAGCCAGCCGAAGATCGACGCCGCTGCGACGATGAACAGCACGGTCGATGTCGTCTCGATGGTTTCCATCGACACCTTGACCAGCATCTTCCACGTCAGCGTCCGGTACCAGACGAGGCCCAGGAACAGCGCCCAGATCGATGCCGCGACCGCGCCTTCGGTCGGCGTGAAGATCCCCGTGGTCATCCCGCCGATCAGCAGCACCGGCGTCATGATGGGCAGCACCGCCTCGAACTTGAACTTCAAGTCCGCCGCGAACAGCGCGACCATCGTGACTCCCGCCGCCAGCGGCGGGTTGGCGCCCGCCATGACAGCCCCCCAGATGATCAGCGGGAACGCGATGACGACGCCGAGCTCGAGCGTCGCCTTGCCGACGCGCCTCCACAGGAACTTGATGTCGGCGCCCCAGTTGTTCTTGTGCGCGTAGTAGGCGACGGTCAGCATCATCAGCACCGTCATCACGAGGCCAGGCAATATTCCAGCAAGGAACAGCTGTCCGATCGAGACGTTCGCGACCATCCCGTAGATCACGAACGGCAGCGATGGAGGTATGATCGGGCCGAGGGTGGCCGACGCCGCGGTCACGCCCACCGAGAACTCCTTCGAGTAGCCGTGGTCGCGCATCGCCTTGATCTCGATCGTGCCGAGTCCCGCCGCGTCGGCGATCGCCGTGCCCGACATGCCGGCGAAGATCACCGAGCCGATGATGTTGACGTGGCCTAGCCCGCCCTTCATCCAGCCGACCAGCGCCAGCGCGAAATTGTAGATGCGGTTGGTGATGCCGGCGTTGTTCATCAGGTTGCCGGCCAGGATGAAGAACGGCACCGCGAGCAGCGGGAAGCTGTCGAGGCCGCTGATCATCCGGTGCACGACCACCATCGGGGGCGTGGTGCCAGACAGCGCGATGTAGATCAGCGACGCGCCGGCCATCGCGATCGCGACGGGAATGCCGGTCACCATCAACGCGAGAAACGACGAAAGGAGCGCACCCGTCACTCGATTGTCTCCTCGATGGCGTGTTCGGGCCGCTCCAGCAGGCTGAAGCCGCGCCGCCAGTTTTCGATCGCGACCTGCACCGAGCGGAAGGCGGCCGCCGCGAATCCGATCGCGCACACGCCATAGACCAGGTTCATCGGCAAATCGATGATCGTCATCCGCAGACTGCCCATCCGGAGCATCATCTGGATGGTGAGGCCGACCGCGACGGCGAAGAACACGATACGCCCAATGTCGACCAGCGTGGACATCACGCGGCCGGCTTTCGCGGGAATGAGCCGGTACAGGAAGTCGACGTGGATGTGCCGCGTGCGGCGGACTACCGCGGCCACGGAGATGAACACCGTGCAGATAAGGAGATAGCGCGCGATCTCCTCGGTCCATGCGGCCGAGTCGTTCATCACATAGCGCGTGAAGAACTGGTAGAACACGTTGAGGCCCAGCAGCCAGAAGAACGCCAGCGACGCCCAGTCCTCGACCAGGTACTCGCCGAGATCGATGGGCGCGTCCTCGACGTGGAAGTGACCGTCGGCGTCGAGGACGTGCTCCGTCCTGGAAGTTTCGCTCATCGTTGCGTTACTTGATCGCAACGATCCGATCGTAGTCGGACTTCGTGAATCCCATCGACTCAAGCGGCGTGTTCTTGAGCACCGCATCGGCGAAGCTCTTGCGGTCGACCACCACGATCTGCAGCCCCTTCTTCTTGAACTCGTCGACGAGCTCGGCTTCGCGCTTCTTTATCTTGTCCGTCGCGCGGGCCGCGGCTTCGAGCGTCACTTCGGTGAAGATCTGCTTTTCCTCGGGCGTCAGCTTGTTCCAGACATGCGGCGCGACTTGCGTGGTCAGCCCGTCGACGATATGGCCGGTCAGCATGATCGCCTTCTGCACCTCGTAGAACTTCTTCGCCTCGATCGTCGTCAACGGGTTTTCCTGCGCATCCACGGTGCCGTTCTGCAAGGCCAGGTAGACCTCGGCGAAGGCGATCGGCGTCGGATTCGCGCCGCACGCCTTGGGCGTCGCCATGTAGACAGGCACGTCCGGCACGCGAATCTTGAGTCCCTTCATCCCCGCGCAGTCCGTGAACGGCTTGTTGGACGTCGTGTGTCGGGCGCCGTAGTACGTGTAGGCGGTGATCTGGATGCCGGTCTTTTCGCGATAGCCGTCGACCATTTCCTTGAACACGGCGCTCTTCGAATAGGCGATCAGGTGATCGCCGTCGCGGAAGATGAACGGGTAGTAGGCGATGCCGAGGCGCGGGTAGCTGCGCGCGGCGAACGACGGGCCGCTGATGATCATGTCGACCGTGCCGAGCGTCATCCCCTGGTTGATGTCGGTTTCCTTGCCGAGCGTGGAGGCCGGGAACACCTCGATGTCGTACTTGCCGTTGGTGCGCCGCTTGATCTCGGCGGCGGCCCACACCGATTCGGTGTGGTACGGCTCGCTCGTTTCATAAACGTGCGCCCATTTGAGCTTCTGCTGCGCGGCGGCGGGTCCAGCAATGACCAGCGCGGCCGCGGCGAGCGCGGTGACCGTGAACAATTTCGACAACAAGCGCATGATTCCTCCTTTGGTGATCTGGCGACGCGCTGACGATCTGCGCGCGATTGGAAAAAACCTAAGCTGCGATGACCTGGACCTTGGTGCTCTGGTTCTTGTCCGCTGCCGCCCGGAACGCTGCGACGGCATCCTGCAACGGGTATTGGCCGGACAGCAATGGCCGCACGTCGACCCGCCGCGTGGCGAGATAATCCACGGCCCAGTCGAATTCGATGCCCCAGCGGAACGCGCCCCGGAGATCGAGCTCCTTTGCCATCAGCTCGTTGACGACGAATGGCAGCGGCTCGTGGGGCAGCGTGCCGACCTGGACAACCACGCCACCGCGTTTTGTCGCCGCAACGCACGTCTTCAGCGCATTGAAGTTGCCCGAGACTTCGTAGGCGACGTCGAACTGGGGTTCCTTCAACGCGTCGGCGTCGCGAATCGCATGCAGCGTGATGTCGGCGCCCACCAATTTCGCCTGCGCGAGCGGCCGGTCGAGGACATCCGTGACCGTGATCATGCGCGCTCCCGCAAGCCGCGCCGCGAGCACCGTGACGCAGCCGATCGTGCCGGCGCCGGTGATCAGCACCGACTTGCCCATCAATTCGCCGCCGCGGTTCACCGCATGCAGGCCCACCGCGAGCGGCTCCGCAAAAGCGAGCTCGCCCAGCGAGATGTCGCCGGCGACTGGATAGCACTGGCGCTCGCCCATCACGAAGAATTCCTGAAACATGCCCTGCACGTGCGGGTAGCGGCTGGCGCTGCCGAGAAAGCGCATGTTCGCGCACAGCTGCTCGCGGCCCTCGCGGCAATAGTCGCAGCGGCCGCACGCGTGCGACGGCGACACCGCGACCTTGTCGCCAACCTTGACGCGCGTGACGTCGGCGCCGACGCCCGCGACGACCGCGGACGCCTCGTGTCCCGGGATCAGCGGCTCGCGAACGATGAAATTGCCGTTGCGCCCCTCGAAGTAGTAATGGAGGTCCGAACCGCAGATGCCGCCCGCGCCGAGGCGCAGCAGCACTTCGCCGGGGCCGGCTTCGGGAACGTCGGCGGGCTCGATTCGCAGGTCTTCCTTGGCGTGAATGCGGCAGGCAAGCATGGCGGTCTCCTGGTGTGCGGATCTTTCGCTGCGTTACTGAAGCGTGTCCCAGCCAGTCGAAAAGCGCTTGTACGCCTGGTTGAGGTGCCGTTGCATGGCGACGCGAGCGCCGCCGGCGTCCTTCGCTGCAATGGCCTTGTACACGGACCGGTGCTCGGCCATCGCGTTTCCCCAGAGCGCGGGCGAATCATAATGATGCTCGAGCTGCTTGTAGAGGGGCCCCGTGCGCTCGTCCCACAACATCTTGACCACCGCGACCAGCGCGCCGTTGCCCGTGGCCTCGGCGATGCGCATGTGGAATTCCCGGTCGCCGGTGAGCGGGTGGTGCTCGCTATGGTCGATTTCGTGCTGCATCTGGTCGAGCGCCTCGGCAATGGCCTGCACCTGATTCTTCTTGCCCGACTTCGCGGCGAGCGCCGCGCACTCGCCCTCGATCACGTAGCGCGCGCGCAGCAGCTCGAACGGTCCCGCGGTCGCTTCGGCTTCGCGGCCCTTGTGCTCCGTCGGCGCCTGGACGTAGATCCCGGATCCGATCCGCACCTCGACCCGCCCCTCGACCTCGAGCGCGATCAGCGCCTCGCGCACCGACGGCCTCGACACGCCCAGCTGCTTCGCGAGATCGCGCTCCGGCGGCAGGCGCGCGCCGGCGGGAAACTCGCCGGAGGCGATCAGCTTCCGGATCTGGTCGGCGATCTGCCGATAGAGGCGGCGCGGTTCGATGCTCTGGAACGGCATGGG
>JBDTLY010000096.1:0-9180 GCA_039934535.1 Casimicrobiaceae bacterium
TGAGCGCCGTCGAGCTCTCGCTCACCGACATCATGGACAAGGTCGTCGTCGACGACTGGGGACAATGCCGCGCCGGTCAATTCGGCAGCCTGCGCGCGCACGTCGATGCGGGCAAGCTCACGGCTGATACGCTTCACGCCGAATTGGGCGAGATCGTCGCGGGCCGCAAGCCCGGGCGCGAGAACGACGGCGAGACGATCCTGCTGTGGCATCGCGGCCTGTCGACCTCCGACATCGCGCTCGGCGCGGCGATGCTCGACAAGGCGCGCCGGATGGGCATCGGCCAGAAGCTCCGGTATGCGTGACGTAACAGCGCGGGTGGCGGCGTGGCCATGATCGCCAACGCGCGCATGTATTCCATCGATGCGACGACCGCCGCGGCGTGGCGGAGCGTTCTCGAATGGGCAGGCCGCCGTGCCGGTGTCGAGTTCGACGTCATCGACCATCCGGCGCCGCAGCCGCTGCCCGCGCTGTGGGCGCGATCCGACCTCGCGTGCGCCTTCATGTGCGGCTACCCGTTCGCGACCACGATGCCGCGGCCGACGCTCCTCGCCGCGCCGGTGCCGAGCCCAGCCCCCTATGGCGGCCGGCCGGTGTACTGGACCGACCTGGTCGTCGCGGCGGATGCACCGATCGCGGACTTGCACGAAGCATTCGGCAAGCGCATCGCGTGGACCACGGAGGATTCGCAGTCCGGCTGGCAGGCGCCACGATTGCTGCTCGCCGCTTACGCACAGCGGCACGGCGCGCCGTTGTTCGCCGAAGCGGTCGGGCCGCTCGTCACGCCGCGCAATGTCGCGCTCGCCGTCGCGGACGGGCGCGCCGACCTGGGCCCGCTCGACAGCTATGCGCACGATCTCCTCCGCCTCCACGAACCTGCTCTCGCGGCGCGGCTGCGCGCAATCGCGCGGACGCCGGTCACGCCCATTGCGCCACTCGTGGGCGTTTCCACGTTGGATGTATCCGTCGCGCGGCACTTGCGGGAGGCGCTGTTCGCGGTCGGGCATGCGCCGGAATTGGCGGCGGCACGCGACACGCTGCTCCTTTCAGGATTCGTCGCGGTCGCGCCGGACGCGTACGACGCGCTCGTCACGGATGCGCGCCGCGCCGATGCGCACGGCTATCCGCGCGTTGCCTGAAACCACGACGCACGCGTGGATTGACACGCCTGCCCATCGCGTCAAGAATGCAGCGTTCCCTGCGGTACCCGTCCACGCTTTCCACGGAGATCCCCATGAATGTCACCCGCACCGCCCGCTTTCTCGCCGCGGCGGCCTCCGCCCTCCTGCTCGCCGCCACGCCGTCGTTGGCGCAGGTCAAGGTCGGGTCGAAGAATTTCACCGAGCAGTTCATTGTCGCCGAGCTCTATGCGCAGGCGCTCGAGGCGAACGGCATCAAGGTCGAGCGCAAGATCAACCTCGGCGGCACGCTGATCGCGCACAAGGCGCTCGAGGAAAAGCAGATCGACCTCTACCCGGAATACACGGGGACGATGCTGCTGGCCGTGATCAAGGCCGAGCCGATGACGGATCGCAAGGCGGTATATGAAAAGGTGAAAGCCGAGTACGCGGCGAAAGGACTGGTCGTGCTGAACGAGGCGATGAACAACGGCTACGACATGGTCGTGCGCCCCGAGACCGCCGCGCAGTACAAGCTCGAGACGCTTTCCGATCTGGCGAAAGTCTCGAAAGAGCTGAAGCTCGGGGCCGGCCCAGAATTCCGCGACCGCAAGGACGGGCTGCCCGGACTCAAGGCGAAATACGGGATGGACTTCAAGGAAGACCTGCAGCTCGCGATCGGCTTGCGCTACCAGGCGCTCGCGGGGAAGCAGATCGACGTCGTCAACGGCTACTCGACCGACGGCATGATCGCCGCCATGAAGCTGAAGCGCTTGAAGGATGACAAGGGGCTGTGGCCGCCGTATTACATGGTCCCCGTGGTGCGCAAGGACGCGCTCGACGCCAACCCGAAGATCGCGGACGTGCTGAACCAGGTCAGCGCCCTCCTGACCGAAACCAACATGGCCGAGATGAACTACAAAGTCGACGGTGAGAAGATGGAGCCGAAGGACGTCGCCCGCGATTTCCTCAAAGCCAAGGGTGTGGTCAAGTAGAGCTTGCCGGTGACCGCGCACCCGGCGAAGAGCAGCGTCACGCTGGGCGGCGCACGCGTCGGGATCGCGGATGTCGTCGCGGTGGCGCGCGACCGGGCGCCGGTCGAGGTCGCCGCGGGTGTCGATGCACGGCTCCTGCGCGCCCGCGCCGTCGTCGATCGGGCCGCCGGCGGCGACGCGCCTGTCTACGGTCTCAATTCGGCGCTCGGCGCCAACACCGGCGCACCGCTCGCGCCGGACGATCAGATCCGGTATCAGACGCGCGCGGTCCGGGCGCGCGCCGTCGGCATCGGGCCGCCATTGCCGGACGACCGCGTGCGCGCCGCGATGTTCGCACGCGCGGCCGGCATGGCGCAGGGGGGGTCCGGCATTTCGGTGGGCGCATTCCGCGCGCTCGTCGACGCATTGAATCGCGGCCTCTGTCCGCGCGTCCCCGGCTGGGGATCGATCGGGGTCGCGGACCTGCCGCAGATGTCGCACATCGCGCTCGTGCTGATGGGCGAAGGAGAAGCCGTGGTCGACGGCACGCGCGTCGGCGGCGCGCAGGCGCTGGCTGCCGCCGGACTCGCGCCGGTCGCGCTCGCCGCGAAAGACGGCCTCGCGTTCATCAGTTCGAATGCGGTGACGGTCGGCTATGCGAGCCTCGTGCTGTCGGATCTTGCGCGCATGTTTGCAATGCACGATGCGGTCATCGCGCTTTCCTGCGAGGGCTTTCGCGCCAACCTCTCGCCCTTGGATCCTCGCGCGCAGGCCGCGCGGCCCGCACCGGGCCAGGCGGAGGCGGCATCGAGGCTGATGAAAGCGCTGGAGGGCAGCGCACTCCTGATGCTGGGCACTGCGCGGCGGGTCCAGGACCCGCTGTCGTTTCGCTGCATCGCGCAGGTGCACGGCGCCGTTCACGACGCGCTCGCGCGCGCGACTGAGCACGCCGAGATCGAGCTCAACGCCGCCGCGGACAGCCCGCTTGTCGACGCCGACGAGGACCGCCTGCTTTCGACCGGCAACTTCCACATTCCCGGACTCGCGATCGCCTGCGAAGCCCTTGGGATTGCCGTCGCGCAGGCGGCCAGTCTCGCCGTCGAGCGTTGCATCAAGCTCCTGTCGCCGGCGGCCTCCGGACTGCCGCTGCAGCTCACGCGCCACGGTCCGCAGCATTCCGGCTTCGCGACGGTGCAAAAACCGCTGACCGCGCTCGCCAACGACATCCGCCATCTCGCGAATCCGGCGTGCCTCGATTTCCTCCCCGTATCGGAGGGTGTCGAGGATCACGCCACGATGGCGCCACGCAGCGTGTCCAAGCTCGATGAAATGCGCGAGCGGCTTGCCGGCATCATCGCGATCGAGGCGATGATTGCGGCGCAGGCGGTGGACCTGCGCCCGGCGGACGTCAAGACGACACTCGGGTCCGGTGCGCGCCGGATCTACGACGGCGTGCGCGCACGCTGCGCGATCCTCGACGACGACCGCTCGCTCGCGCCGGATTTCGAGGTGGTCAGCGCGTGGCTGGCCAAGGATCGGAAATGACGTGGTTCCTGCGCAACTGGGACCAGGTCGCGATCGCGCTGTGGGAGCACATCGTGATCTCCGTCACGTCGCTGTCGATCGCGTTCGCCGTGTCGCTCGTCGTCGGCATCCTCGCCGCGCGCCACGAGCGCGTGTTCCGCTGGGCGCTCGGCGTGAGCGGGCTCCTGTACACGATCCCCACACTTGCGTTCCTCGCGCTGCTGATCCCCGTCGTCGGACTGGGGCGCACGAACGCGATCATCTGCATGGTGGCGTTTTCACTGATGATAATGATCCGCAATGTCGCGACCGGCATCCGCGAGGTCCCGGGCGACGTCGTCGAAGCCGCGAAGGGGATGGGGATGAACGCCGGCGAGATCCTGCGCCGCATCGAGCTGCCGCTGGCGCTGCCGGTGATCGTCGCCGGCCTGCGGATCGCGACCGTCACCGTGATCAGCGTGGCCGTCGTCGCGGCCTACGTGAACGCAGGCGGCCTCGGCACGCTGATCTTCAGCGGGATATCGAGCGATCACGCGCCGAAGATCTGGGCCGGCGCGCTGACCGCATGCGCGCTGGCCGTCGTCGCGGACCTCGGTCTCGCACACCTCGAGCAGTGGCTGCGCCGCCGGGCGGCATAAGGCCGAATCCCGATGCTGCTCGTCGAAGCCTGGCAGTTCATCCTCGCGCACCCGCAGCGCTTCCTTTCGGCATTGGGGACGCACGTCGCGCTGTCGGCGTCGGCGCTTGCCATCGCGATCGCGATCGCCGTTCCGCTGGGCGTGATCCTCTCCGGAACGCGCCGCGCCGCGCAGTTTGCGATTGCCGGCGCCAACATCGGCCGCACGCTGCCTTCGCTTGCGGTGCTGGCGCTTGTGATGCCCATCATGGGGACGGGCTTCGTGCCGTCGCTGTTCGCGCTTACGCTGCTGGCGCTGCCGCCCATCCTGATCAACACGTACACGGCCGTCCGGCAGGTCGAGCCCGACGTCGTCGACGCGGCGCGCGGCATGGGAATGACGCGCAACGAGATACGGCGCAAGGTCGAGCTGCCGCTGGCGTTGCCGGTGATCTTTGCCGGCATCCGAACGGCGGCGGTGCAGGTCATCTCGGGCGCCGTGCTCGCGGCGCGCATCGGCGGCGGCGGCCTCGGCGATTTCATCACCGCCGGCATCGCGATGATGGCGTTGCCGCAGCTCTTCGTCGGCGCCATCCCGGCCACGCTCCTCGCGCTCGGCACCGACCGCCTTTTCGGCGCGCTGCAGCGGGCGATGACACCTGCGGGATTGCGCTCGCCATGATCGAGATCACAGCACTGACCAAGCGCTTTCCCGGCGCGGCGCATCCCGCCGTCGACAAGCTGACGCTCAGCGTTCCGGAAGGCGCGGTCTGCGTGCTGATCGGCCCGTCCGGCTGCGGCAAGACGACGACGATGCGGATCATCAACCGGATGATCGAGCCCGACGCCGGCACCGTCATCGTGAACGGCCGCAGCGTGATGGACGTCGACCCGGTGACGCTGCGCCGTCACATCGGCTATGTCATTCAGCAAATCGGCCTCTTCCCGCACTGGTCGATCGCCGACAACGTCGCCACCGTGCCGAAACTGCTTGGCTGGAACGAGGCACGGATCGCGGCCCGCGTCGACGAATTGCTCGCACTGGTCGGCATGGATCCAGCCGTGTACCGCGGCCGCTTTCCGCGCGAGCTTTCGGGCGGGCAGAAGCAGCGTGTCGGCGTGGCGCGCGCGCTCGCGGCCGACCCGCCCGTGATGCTGATGGACGAGCCGTTCGGCGCGATCGATCCGATCACGCGGACGCACCTGCAGGACGAGTTCCTGCGCATCCTGCACGATCTCAAGAAGACGATCGTGTTCGTCACCCACGATATCGACGAGGCGATCCGGATGGGCGACCGCATCGCGATCATGAAGGACGGCGCGCTCGTCCAGTACGACACGCCCGAGGCGATTCTGGCCGCGCCCGCCAACGAATTCGTGGAGGCGTTCGTCGGCGCCGATCGTGCGTTGAAGCGCCTCGCGCTGGTTTCGGCGTCCGAGGCAATGGATGCCGCGGTCGCGGCGCCCGCAGCGGCCCCCTCCATCGAAGGTAGCGCAAGCTTGCGCGACGCGCTGGCGCGGATGCTGTCGCTGGGGGCCGATGCCCTCACGGTCACCGACCCCATCGGCGCCGCGATCGGCGTGGTCACGCTGGCGGCGATACGCGCGCGGACGCGAACGAAGCCCGCACCGGAGCATTGACAGCCCGCAGTCGCGCCCCTACGCTCCGCGGGTCGACCATACGACTCGGATCAGGGGAGAAACGCACCATGCACAAGACCACCGCCACGGGCGCCGCGCTGGCCGCCGCCTTCATTGCAACTACCGCAATCGCGCAGGACACCAGGATCGCCATCGGCATGTCCGGCTGGACCGGCTTCGCGCCGCTGACCCTTGCCAAGGACGCCGGCATCTTCAAGAAGAATGGCCTCGACGTGACGCTCAAGATGATCCCGCAGAAGGACCGCCATCTCGCGATCGCGTCCGGCGACGTCCAGTGTGCCGCCACCACCGTCGAGACATGGATTGTCTGGAACGCGGGGGGCGTTGCGACGAAGCAGATCTTCCAGATGGACAAGAGCTACGGCGCCGACGGCATGGCGGTCCGGAACAACGTCGCGAAGATCGCCGACCTCAAGGGCAAGACGGTCGCCGCGTCCGCGCCGGGCACGGCGCCTTACTTCACGCTCGCGTGGTTCCTGAAAAAGAACGGCCTGTCGGTGAAGGACGTCACGGTCGTCAACCTCGAGCCGGCGGCCGCGGCGCAGGCGTTCGTCGCGGGCCAGAACGACGCGGCGATGACCTACGAGCCGTACCTGTCGACTGTGCGCGACGCGCCGCAGGCAGGCAAGATCATCGCCACCACGCTCGACTACCCGATGATCATGGACACGTTCGGCTGCACGCCCAAGTTCCTCGCCGACAATCCGAAAGCGGCACAGGCGCTCGCGAACAGTTACTTCGAGGCCGTCGACATGATTCGCAAGGACCCGGCGAAGAGCTACGAGATCATGGGCGCGCCGACGAAGCAGTCGGGCGAGCAGTTCGGCAAGTCGGCGGCGTACCTGCGGTGGCAGGACAAGGCGGCCAACCAGAAATTCTTCGCCGGCGAGCACCAGCAATTCACAAAGGAGGCGGCGGACCTTCTGCTCGAAGTTGGCATTATCCGGCAGATGCCTGACCTAAATTCGCTGACCGACACGCAGTACATCAAATGACGCATTCGTCCAAGAGCGCAAGGCGGAGCCGCCTCGCGATTGGAGACGAATGCGTCATCCCCGCGGAGGCGGGGATCGAGCGTCTTTTCAAACGACACTGGGTTCCCGCCTTCGCGGGAACGACGGTGTCGGCTTAACCCTTCGCGGGAACGACGGTGTCGGCTTAACCCTTCGCGGGAACGACGTTTCATGACTCCTCTCAAGCCGATCCCCGCGCGGCACCGCGTCGCGCTGGGCATCGGCTTTTTCGCGCTGTTCGTCGTGGCGTGGGCGGCGGTCACCTTCGGCGGGCTCGTGCCGAAGACTTTTCTCGCCGATCCACTGACGATGCTGCGCGAGGGCTGGAATCTCTTCGCCAAGTACGGCTTCGCCTGGGACGTCGGCATCACGATCTGGCGCGTGCTGGGCGGCTTCGTGCTTGCGGCGGTCTTCGCCGTCCCGCTCGGCGTGGCGATGGGCGCCTACAAACCGGTCGAGGCGTTCTTCGAGCCGTTCGTCTCGTTCGCGCGCTACCTTCCCGCGTCAGCGTTCATCCCGCTCCTCATCCTTTGGGCCGGCATCGGCGAGATGCAGAAACTGCTCGTGATCTTCATCGGCTCGTTCTTCCAGATCGTGCTGATGGTGGCGATGACCGTCGGCTCGACGCGCCGGGATCTGGTCGAGGCCGCGTACACGCTCGGCGCCGGCGCCCGCGGCGTCGTGCGACGGGTGCTGCTGCCCTCCTCCGCGCCGGCGATCGCGGAGACGCTGCGCCTCGTCCTCGGCTGGGCGTGGACCTACGTGATTGTCGCCGAACTGATCGGCGCGTCGTCCGGCATCGGCCACATGATCACCGACAGCCAGGCGCTTCTCAATACCGGCCAGATCATCTTCGGGATCATCGTGATCGGCGTAATCGGCCTCATTTCCGATTTTGCGTTCAAGTGGGCGAACCAGCGGCTGTTCCCGTGGAGCCTCGCGTGAAGGACCAACCGGCGTGAGCAAGCTGGTCGTCGAAGGCGTGGGACGCACGTTTCCCGGCGTGCGCGGCGGCGCGCCGACGGTCGCGTTGCAGCCGGTCTCGCTGTCCGTCGCCGACAACGATTTCATCACGATCCTCGGGCCGTCCGGCTGCGGGAAATCCACGCTGCTGCGCATCGTCGCCGGACTCGACACGCCGACGACGGGCCGCGTGATCCTCGACGGCGCAACGGTGACGGGCCCTGGCGCGGACCGCGGGATGGTGTTCCAGAGCTACACGCTGTTTCCCTGGCTCACCGTGCGCGAGAACATCTGCTTCGGCTTGCGCGAAAAGGGAATGGCGGAGGCGCAGCAGAACGAGATCGCCGCGCACTACCTCGAAAAAACGGGGCTCGCCGCATTCGAGCATCACTATCCGAAGATGCTCTCCGGCGGGATGCAGCAGCGCACGGCGATCGCGCGCGCGCTCGCGAACGACCCCAAGATCCTGCTGCTCGACGAGCCGTTCGGCGCGCTCGACAACCAGACACGCGGGCTGATGCAGGAACTGCTTCTTGGGATCTGGGAGGCGGAACGAAAGACCGTGCTTTTCGTCACGCACGACATCGAGGAGGCGATCTTCGTCGCAGGCCGCGTGATCGTCATGTCGGCGCGCCCGGGGCGAATCAAGGCGGAAGTCGCGGTCGACCTACCGCATCCGCGACACTACACGGTAAAGACCACGCCGGAATTCTCGATGCTGAAGGCCCGACTCACCGAAGAGATTCGCGGCGAAGCGCTCGCGGCGGTCGCGGCGTAGTCAGTATTTCCCGCCGTTCTGCTGCCATCGCCACGCGTCGGCGCAGATCGCGTCGAGGCCGCGCGTCGCTTTCCAACCGAGCACCTTCTCGGCGCGCGCGGGATCGGCGTAATAGGCGGCGACGTCGCCGGCGCGGCGCGGCGCGAGCGTCCGCGTTATCCGGCGCCCGCAAGCGCGCTCGAACGCAGCGACGACATCGAGCACCGACCGGCCGCGGCCGAGCCCCAGGTTCAACGTGACGGCGCCGGGATTGCCCGCAAGATGGCGAAGCGCCGCGACGTGGCCCGCCGCGAGGTCCTGCACGTGCAGATAGTCGCGCACGCCCGTGCCGTCCGGCGTCGGCCAATCGGTTCCGTAGATCGCGAGATCCGAGTACTCGCCCGCGGCGATCCGGCACAGCAGCGGCACCAGGTTGTTCGGACGGCCCGACGGCGATTCGCCGATCAGCCCGGACGGATGCGCGCCCGCGGGATTGAAGTAGCGCAGCACGGCGATGCGCCAATTCGGATTCGCGTGCGCGAGATCGCGCAGG
>JBDTLY010000097.1:0-9093 GCA_039934535.1 Casimicrobiaceae bacterium
ATGAGGCCGCCGGCATTGGTCGACACCTCGTTGCGCGTCCACGCGTCGACGAACACCGGCCAGGACAGGTACATGATCAGGAAGGCCATGGGCAGCAGGAAAACCAGCGTGCCGAAGATGTCGATCACGGCCCGGCCCCGCGCCGACATCCGGCCGGTAATGATGTCGATCCGGACGTGCTCGTTGTGCTTGAGCGTGTAGCCGGCGCAGAACAGAAAAATCAGCGAAAACAGGTACCACTGAATCTCGAGGAACGAGTTCGAGCTGTAATTGAAGGCCTTGCGCACGGTGGCGTTGGCGGCGCTGATCAGCACCGCCACCAGGACGAGCCAGTAGATGGTCCGCCCGATGCGTTCGGTCGCGCTGTCGATCCATCGCGACAGGGTCAGCAGGAGCTTCAAGGCGCCTCCTCGTAGGTCCGTTGCGGCATGGGCTGCCGTCGTCGTGTCGCGGGCTTGGCCGGCGGATTATAAGCGTTTTCTGCGGCGCGAAAGGCCGTCCGGCGGGCCGCTCGGACGCGCGCAGTCCGGGGGGGCGGCCGCGGACGGGCAGATGCTAAAATGGAGCCTTCCTTCCCGCCCACCGGATACACCGTGCCCCGCCATTCCCTGCATCTCGATAAGGCCGACCCTGAAGTCTGGGCCGCCATCGTCGCCGAGAACGGGCGGCAGGAATCGCATGTCGAGCTCATCGCCTCGGAGAACTACGCAAGCCGGGCGGTGCTGGAAGCGCAGGGCTCCCAGCTCACGAACAAGTATGCCGAAGGCTATCCGGGCAAGCGGTACTACGGCGGCTGCGAATTCGTCGACATCGTCGAGCAGCTGGCGATCGACCGGGTGAAGGAGTTGTTCGGCGCCGAAGCCGCCAATGTCCAGCCGCATTCCGGCGCCCAGGCCAACCAGGTCGTGTTCTTCGCGGCATTGAAGCCCGGCGACACGATTCTCGGCATGTCGCTGCCGCACGGCGGGCACCTGACGCACGGCTCGCCGGTCAATGTCAGCGGAAAGTGGTTCAATGTAGTGCCGTACGGCCTCGATGCCGAGACCGAGCTCATCGATTACGACGAGGTCGAGCGGCTCGCCCACGAGCACAAGCCGAAACTCGTCATCGCGGGCGCGTCCGCCTATTCGCGGGTGATCGACTGGAAGCGGTTCCGCGCGATCGCCGATGCCGTCGGCGCGCCGTTGATGGTGGACATGGCGCACTACGCCGGTCTCATCGCCGCGGACGTCTATCCGTCGCCGGTGGGCATTGCACAGTACGTCACCAGCACGACGCACAAGACGCTTCGCGGTCCGCGCGGAGGCTTCGTGCTGACGACCAAGGAACTCGAAAAGTCCGTCAATTCGGCGCTTTTCCCGGGCTTGCAGGGCGGCCCGCTGATGCATGTGATCGCCGCGAAGGCCGTCGCCTTCGGCGAGGCGCTCGGACGCGACTTCAGCCGCTACCAGGAGCAGGTGCTGGAGAACGCCCGCGTGCTGGTCAAGGTCATGCAGGAACGGGGGTTGCGCATCGTCTCCGGCGGGACCGACTGCCACATGTTCCTGGTCGACCTCCGGGCGAAGAAGGTCACGGGCAAGGACGCCGAGGCGGCGCTCGCGAAGGCGCAGATCACCGTCAACAAGAACGCGATCCCGCACGATCCCGAAAAGCCGTTCGTGACTTCGGGAATCCGCATCGGCAGCCCCGCGATCACGACCCGCGGATACACCGAGATCGAAAGCGAGGAGCTGGGCCATCTCGTCGCCGACGTGCTCGACGCGCCGCACGACGACGCGACAATCGCCCGCGTGGCCGCCGGCGTCGCCGCGCTCAGCCGCAAGTTCCCGGTCTACGTCTGACGGGACTCCCGTGACGCAGCCATGAAGTGCCCTTTCTGCGGCAGTGCCGACACGCAAGTGATCGATTCGCGGGTGTCAGAGCCCGGGGACTCGATTCGCCGCCGCCGCCGATGTGCGGCCTGCCAGAAGCGCTTCACCACGTACGAGACGGTCGAGCTGCGGCTGCCGCAGGTCGTGAAGACCAACGGCACGCGCTCCGATTTCGACATCGGCAAGCTGCGCAACGGGTTTCAGCGGGCGTTGCACAAGCGCCCGGTCCCGACGGAGTTCGTCGACCAGGCCGTCGACCGGATCGTCGGCCAGGTGCTGGCGCTGGGCGAGCGCGAGATAGCGTCGCGCCTGGTCGGCGAAATGGTGATGCAGGAGCTCTACAAGCTCGACAAGGTCGCGTACATCCGCTTCGCGTCCGTCTACCGCAGCTTCCAGGACGTCGAGGATTTCCGTGAAGCGGTGCGCAAGATAAAAAAGAGATAGCCGCAGGCCATCGCCCGAATGGCTGAATATTCCGACGCCGATCGCGCGTTCATGAAGCATGCGCTCGCGCTCGCCGAGCGCGGCATCAACACGACAACGCCCAATCCGCGTGTCGGTTGCGTGCTCGTCAAGGATGGGACGACGATTGGCGAGGGCTTTCATGCGCGAGCCGGCGACGCCCATGCGGAGGTCAACGCGCTGATCGACGCCAAGGCGCGCGGCAACGACCCGCGTGGCGCGACAGCCTACGTGACGCTCGAGCCATGCAACCACACGGGCCGCACGCCGCCCTGCACGGAGGCGCTGATCGCCGCCGGGATCGCTCGCGTCGTTGCCGCGATGGCTGATCCAAATCCGCACGCTGCGCATGGCGCCGCGCGGCTGCGCACTGCCGGCATTGCCACCGAGCTCGGGCTCATGGAACAGGAAGCGCGCGCGCAGAATCGCGGGTTCGTTTCGCGCATGACGCGCGGGCGGCCGTGGGTGCGGATGAAAGTGGCGTCGAGTCTCGACGGCCGCACGGCGCTCGGCAGCGGAGAGAGCCAATGGATCACCGGCGAGGCGGCGCGCCTGGACGGGCACCGCTTTCGCGCGCGCGCCTGCGCCGTGATGACCGGCATCGGCACGGTACGGCAGGACGACCCGCGGCTCACGGTGCGCGGCATCGCGACGACGCGCCAGCCGCTCATTGTTATCGTCGACCGCCATGGCGAGACGCCGCCGACTGCGCGCGCGCTCGCCTCCGGGAATGCGCTTGTCGTGACGGTGGGTGGCGCCAATGCCGCGTGGCCGCGCGGCATTGCGACTATCGCCCTGCCCGACGACGAGGGCCGCGTCGACCTTGCCGCGACGATGCGCGAACTCGGCACGCGCGGAGTCAACGAGCTGCACGTCGAAGCGGGCGCCGGCCTCAACGGCGCGCTGCTTGCCGCGGGAATGGTCGACGAGCTGCTTGTCTATCTTGCGCCGTGTGTGATCGGCGATCCCGCGCGCGGCGTGGCGACATTTCCAGGCGGTCTCGCGCATCTGGCCGATCGCGTGCCGCTCATCGTGGACGATATCGCGCGCGTCGGCGACGATGTGCGGATTCAGGCGCGCATTGCGCGCAAGGAGATCTGATGTTTACGGGAATTGTCGCCGGGGTCGGAAAGATCGCGGCGGTCGCCCCCAAGGGCGACGGTCTGCGGCTCGTGGTCGCGCCCGGCGCGCTCGACATTGCCGACGTCGAGATCGGCGACAGCGTCGCCGTCAACGGCTGCTGCCTTACGGTGGCCGCGAAAAGCGGAGCGACGCTCGGCTTCGACGTGTCCGCAGAAACCCTGGCATGCACCGCAGGCCTCGACGGCGCGGCGGACGTCAACCTCGAAAAGTCGTTGCGCCTGTCCGACCGGCTCGGTGGTCATCTCGTCTCCGGGCACGTCGATGGCGTGGGGACCGTCACCGCGCTCGAGCGGGTGGACGAAGTCGCCTCCGGCACCGGCTCCTGGCGCCTCGACGTCGACGCGCCGGCGGCGCTCGCGCGCTTCATCGCGGTCAAGGGCTCGATCGCCGTGAATGGCGTGAGCCTCACCGTGAACGGCGTTGACGGGACGCGCTTCCACGTCAATCTGATACCGCACACGCTCGGCGTCACGACGCTCAAGGCCTCCAAGGCGGGCGCAAAAGTGAATCTCGAAGTGGACCTCGTCGCGCGCTATCTGGAGCGGCTCGCGGAATTCCCGCGGGCATAGCGACAGCGGCGCGTTAGAGCACCTGCTCGGGAACGAACGTGCCCAGGAGCATGGTCTGCAGCCGCAGCAGCAGCGTGGTGTCGGGCTCGG
This sequence comes from Casimicrobiaceae bacterium, assembly GCA_039934535.1. GTDB lineage: Bacteria > Pseudomonadota > Gammaproteobacteria > Burkholderiales > Casimicrobiaceae > CAIWHR01. The sequence goes on from JBDTLY010000097.1 coordinate 4,136, forward strand.
CGAAGAGGATCACCTCCCCATTGTCGTCTGTCGTCAGCCATTCGAGGCTGTGGCCGTCTGGCCCGAACTGCAGCCGGTACGCGCTCTGCAGCTTGCTTATACTGATTACGCGCAGCACCTCGCGCGCGAATTCGGGGCTCCGAATGATGACGCCGAGTTCCGTATTCGTGCTGTCCGACCGCGGATCCAGATTCATCGATCCGATGAACGTTATGGAGCGGTCGATGACTGCCGTCTTCGCGTGCAACCGGCCAAGTGACGCACCGGGGACGGCGAGATCGAGCCGCTTGTTCTTGAGAACGCGCGTCGGGCTCAACTCGTAGAGGTCGACGCCAACGCGCAAGAGCTCCGGTCGATAGCGCGCGTACCCCGAGTGCACGAGGGGCTCGTCGTTGGAGGCCAGCGAGTTGGTGAGGATCGAGACCTTCACGTCGCGCTTGCGCAAATCGGTGAACGCTTCCACCCCCATCGTGCCCGGAATGAAGTACGGCGAGCACAGCATGACCTCACTTCGTGCCGCTCGTACCAGGTCGAAGACATTCATCGTGACGCTCATGCTGCGCGCCGCTTCGGGGGTCATCGCCATGACTTTATCGGGCGAATCGGCGAAGGCCATGGCCATGCCCCATTCCAATCCGAGGCGACCCGCGTCGAGATCGTCGGTAATCGGTCCGTAGCCCAGGATATCGGTCGGCGGCATGGTGACCGCCATCATCTGATCGCCTTCGTCGACGAGCTTGTTGAAATCCGCCTGCAGTTGTTCCCGAGTGCGATCGGTGGCGATGATCTGCGCCGCAGGATAGGCTTGCGCGCTGTTCCAGTAGCCATCGAAGATGGTCGCAAGCTGCGGGACGACGGCACCGACGATGAACGCATCCATGTCGACGAAGTTCCCCGACATGCTGCGGGTGAAATATTCGTCGGCAATGTTGCGGCCACCGGCGATCACCATGGCGCCGTCGGCAATGAAGAGCTTGTTGTGCATCCGATGGTTGACGCGCCGGAAATCGAACAGCGATGCGGTGTACTTGGAGAGAAGCCCATCGCGACCACAGCAAAACGGGTTGAAAAGTCGTACCTCGACGTTCGGAAACGCGGAAAGCCCGATGAACATCTGATCGCCGCCGAACGTGTAGAGATCATCGACCAGCACGCGCACCCGAACGCCCCGCCGGGCGGCGTCGCGCACGTTGCGCAGCAGCAGGTGCCCGGTGCGGTCGTTCGCGATGAGGTAGTACTGGATGTCGAGCGAATTTTGCGCCCGACGGGTAAGCTCGACCCGCGCGTCCAACGAGTAGGCGGCAAGGGGCATCAGGCGGAAGCCGGAGAGCTCGGGCGAGGGGGTCGAGACCTGGACCATCCTGACCAGCGGACTCCCGGGCATCGGCTTGGTCGCATTCGACGGCGGGACATCGGCCCGTTGCGGCAGCGTGCCGCAGCCGGCCAACAGGCATGCCGCAAGTGCCGACGCAATGCCGACGGCGGCGCGCTGGATTAGAATGTGCCGCATTGCCATGGAGGTCGTCATGTTCCGCTTGGTCGCTTGCACATTCGCCTGCCTTACGCTTTCCGGGCCCGCGCGCGCCGCGCTCGACATCGGCGAGCGCGCCCCGGACTTCACGACGCCGGCCGCAATGGCCGGTTCAGTCTACAGCTACGTGCTGGCTGAGTCGCTGAAGAAGGGGCCGGTGGTCCTTTACTTCTTCCCGGCCGCCTTTTCCGAAGGTTGCTCGATCGAGGCGCACGATTTCGCGGAGGCGATGCCGCAATTCGCGGCGCTGGGCGCCACCGTCGTCGGCGTTTCGGCCGACGATATCCAGACGCTGTCCAAGTTTTCCGTCCAGGCATGCCAAAGCAAGTTTCCGGTGGCTTCCGATGAGAAGCAGTCGGTCATCAAATCCTACGACGCCGTCATGAAGACGAGGCCGGAATATGCGAATCGGATTTCCTATGTCATCGCTCCGAACGGCACCGTCATGTTCCAGTACATGAGCTTGAATCCGACGAAGCACATCGAGAAGACGCTCGATGCGCTGAAGAGCTGGGCAGCATCGAAGAATTAGCATTCTGGCACGCCGATGACCGACGCCGCGGCAAGGCGCTTTTACAGGCGGCCGTCTCATGCCTTCACTCAACGAAGCACGTTGACGGGTGCATTGAAGTAATACCCGACACCGCGCTCCGTCCTGATGAGCCGCGGGTGCGCGGGATCGTCTTCCATCCTGCGGCGAAGACGAAGGATCTGGACGTCGATCGATCGGTCGTAGACATCCGAGGTGTTCATGCGCGTGAGGTCGAGCAGTTGCTCGCGCGTGAGTACCCGCTGCGGTGACGAAAGAAACGCGCGCAACAGATTGAACTCGCCGCGCGAGATTTCGACGCAGCCGCCGGCGGGTGACACGAGGCGAAACAGCCGCACGTTGAGTTCCCAGCCGGCGAAACGATAGGCGCGCAGCGTGTCGTCGCGCGTGGGACCGACAAACTCGACCTTGCAGCGACGCAGGACCGCTCGAATGCGCGCAAGAACCTCCCGCGCGGAGAAGGGTTTGGCAATGTAATCGTCGGCCCCGAGTTCGAGCCCCATCACGCGATCGGCTTCTTCGTCATGGTGCGACAAGACGACGATCGGCGTGGTCGACGATTCGCGCGCGGCGCGTGTGATCTGCATGCCGTCTTCGCCGCGCAGGCGGGGCTCGAGCAGCAGCAGGTCTATCGCTTCGCGCGCGAGAAATTCGAGCATCTGCTTGCCGGTGTTGACGGCCGTCACCCGGAAGTCGTTCTTGCCCAGGTAATCGGATAGCTGCCTGCATATGTCCAGATCGTCGTCGACCACGAGTACGTGGGAGCATGTCATTTTTGCGTCCTATCATCGAAGTATCCGCATTGCTCGCCGACCATCAGTCTGTATCGGGCACGAATTCATGATAGTGATTGGCGCGGGCGTTGCCTATTACGTTTTTCCGTTAACGCGAAGGGACTAACGCAAAGACGTGATAGGCCATGCCGCTTGCAGCGGTTACGCTTCGTCCGTGCGACCCCCTTGGCCTCGCGTCGCAGGCGTTTGCCCCCTCCTCGAGCCCGCAACCACGTTCCCGATCTCGACAACCCTGCCCGTGGACGCTACATTTACCTTCGCTGTCCACACGCGCCCGGCGAGCCTCTGCATGAAACCTCAGGAGCAGGTTGTCTACATCGTTGATGACGACCGCCGAGTTTGCGAGTCGTTACGCGAGCTGCTTTCGACTTTCGATATGCACGCCGTAACATTTGGATCCGCCGCCGAGTACATCGCGTATCCGAAGCCCGATGTGCCGGCTTGCTTGATCCTCGACGTGGAGCTTCCGGACATCAATGGCCTGGATTTCCAGCGTCAGATCGAGAACGGCGGTCACGCCCAGATCGTATTCATCACGGGGCACGGCGACATTCCAAGCTCCGTGCGTGCGATCAAGGCGGGCGCCATCGACTTCCTGACGAAGCCGTTCAGCGAAACCGACGTGATGCGGGCGATTCATGCCGCCATTGCGAAGGATCGCGACGCCAGGCAAAAGAGAGGCGATCTCGCCGAGTTGCAGAAACGACTTGCGTGCCTGACGCCACGCGAGCGCGAGGTATTTCCCCTGGTCGTCAGCGGGCTCCTCAACAAGCAGGCGGCGGCCGAGCTTGGCATCAGCGAGATCACCGTTCAGATCCACCGCAGCAAGATCATGCAGAAGATGGAAGCGGCGTCGCTCGCCGAATTGGTAAGAATGGCTGGAACACTCGAGATACCGGTGACGCACTCTCGGCGTTCGCAAAGATAGTGGACTGGCTTGTCGACGCGCACGCAACGATGGGCCCAAGGGAGCCTCGCTGAGATGTCAGGTACGGGCAAATACGTCGTGGCGGTGGTCGATGACGATCGCCGGGTCCTCGAGTCGTTGAAAGATCTGCTGGAATCCGCGGGCTACGAGGCGCGCCCGTTCCCCTCCGCCGCGAATCTGCTCGCGCACGAGGGCGGCCTGACTGATCTGGACTGCCTGATTTCGGACATCGGCATGCCCGGCATGGATGGCTTTGAACTGCGACGAGCGGCCAAAGCTGCGCGGGCGGACTTGCCGGTCATCCTCATCACCGGACGTAACGGCCTGTCGCAGCTGCCGGACTCCGACAGCGACTGCATGGACGGTTTCTTCCGCAAACCTGTCGATAGCTCGGCGCTGCTTGCGGCCATCGGCAAGGCGCTGGAGGCATCGCCTCGAAACAAATGAAGGCGCGAAAGAGGCTTGCAGCAGTTCGCGGCTGTCCTAGCCAATAGTAAGTCACGACCCTCATTTTGGTGCGTAGAATCGCTCCGATGCTGACTACAGCCCCTGCCGTTCCGGAGGACGAATATTTCCTTCTCTCAAACCTGTCACCGGGGCGAACGCAGAAACGGTTGGCACTTGCAATCGTGTTCAGCTTGTTGGTCGTCCTGTATCTCGTTACGGGACCTCTCTCGGGCATCAAGCTGGGCGAGATCAATGCCTTCGTCGCGTCGTATGCCGCGGCGATGTTCACGATCGATTCGATCACCGCGATCCTGCTGTTCGCACAGTTTTCCATTCTGCGCTCGCGTGCCATCCTCGTAATTGCGAATGGATATCTGTTCACCGCGCTTATCGTGGGCGCGTGGATCCTGGCATTCCCAGGAGTGTTTGCGCCAAACGGTCTGATCGGGGGTTTGCAGAGTACGGCATGGCTTTACGTTGTGTGGCACTGTGGCTTTCCCCTGTTCGTAATCGGCTACGCTTTGCTGAAGGATCCCGATCCCGGCAAACAAGTCTGGCCGGGCACGGTGGGTGCGGCAATCGCTTTGAGTGTCGCCTTGACGGTAGCCATCGTCGCTGCAGCGGTCTTTGTTTGCGTTGCGGTAGAACCATCGCTGCCTCACCTCATGGTCGATCCCTCCCATTTCAGCTCGCTGTGGCCCTTCCTCG
>JBDTLY010000098.1:0-9086 GCA_039934535.1 Casimicrobiaceae bacterium
GGTCGCGATGTTGCCATCTACAACATCTGTCTCGACGTGGTTATTGCGCGTGCGGCAGGCGCCCTCCATGACATCCGCATAAAGAGCGCGCAATGGAGCGGGCGTTCACCTGCGCCCCGAGGCGCAGCGCTAATCCGTAATATTCACGCTTGACAATGACGATGACGGGAGTACAAATGTGGCCATTCCAATGTGCAGCACCGTGCGAATGATCCCGAACGGTTCATAACGGTGCAAGTTTCTACTTAGTTGGCATTCACGGGAGCCCCAGCATGACTAGCATCCGCAGGTTGTTCTTCCTCGTTCTCGCGGTATCGCTGACGGCGTTCGCGTTGCCGGCCAGCGCCGCAAAGACCATCTCGCTGAACGTACCGTCGGGGCCGCTGACAGCGAGCACGACGCAGATTCAGGTCACGATGAACAACACCGGCAACTCAAACGCCAACTCGTTCGAGATCGACTGGATTCCAAGCGCCAACTTCTCGGTGCAGGGCGGCTTCGTTCTGGGGAACCCCGCGAATGTGGGCACTCCGATCAACCCCGGAGTCTACGGGGCGGCGTACAAGGGGCTGGTCTGGAACAGCCAAGCCCCCAACAAGACATCGGTGACGCTGGTGCTGAACGTGACGGTCACGCCCACCTGCAGTTCGACGCCGGTGACGTGGGCCGCGGCTGCGTGGACCGGTTCGCCGGGCCCGTTGAGCACGTCATTCACGCTGCAAGGGACGCCCTACTCGACGCCTATCGCGTCGTTGACGAATTGCCTCGCCTGCAACACGGCTACGAGTCCTGTGTTCCCGCCGGACCCCATTTACACCGGATACTTCGCGAACTTGCCCGCGGGCGTAACCAGCATCACCCACCCCGGGTTTGCCGCCGGCTACCGCCTGAACAACGACAAGGGCGACGCGTGCCAACTTGTCGACTATGCGTTCACGAACAACATTAAGGGTACCGCTCCTATCGTCGATGCGAATGGGAACACGCTCCCGACGAACACCGCAGCTTTGGTCTGGAACCTGACGTCACAACCGAACGCGATCTTCGTCTACGAGCTCACCTACTTGCCCGAGTACGTCGGATCCGACGGGTTGCCGGAGAAGAAGACGAAGTTCTGCGCAGTCGGCACGGGAGGGACCGACTGCACGCAACTGATCAACCAGCATATCCTGAAGGCGTGCATCGGTACGGCGCTGAGCCCGCTATCGATCCCCGGCGCTGACCCGGCCTGCATCCTGAACGAGACGTGGACGACCGTTGACCAGGCGCAATGCCGGCCTTGGACTGGGTCTGGTCCCGAGTCCGCGTGCGTCAGGGCTACCGACAGGATCCTTGACAGCAGGGATCCGCCGATCATCCGCGGCTGATCGCTCAGTACCTGCAGCACAGAAAAGCGGCCCTCGCGGCCGCTTTTCTTTTGCGCCCTCGGAATCAGCCGATTACCGGAGCGGCAGGCAACGCGCGGATCTTGAGATTTGCAATGGCCGCGCGGCTCTCGTCGACGACCTCCTGTGGCGGCTCGACGCCCTCGAGGCGGTCGAGCTCGATCAGCGCATTCAGCGTTAGCGCAATCTCGAAGTGTTCTTTGCGCTCGCGGGCGACCGTGAGGCTGGTTTCGAATGCCTCGCGGGCGCCCCACGGGTCGCCCTGCATCAGCATCGCGTAGCCGCGGATGCGGTAGAGCAGCGGCGTCAACCGCGCGATGGCTCCGGACGAATCCGGCTTGGCCAGGATCGCGTCGGCCAAGGCGAGCGCGGGTTCGGGCTCGCGTTTCAGCAGGTGACATTCGGCGAGACGCGCGTCGATGTCCAGCACCTCGTGCTCGGCGCCGACGTCGCTCAGGAGCGTCCTCGCCTCCGCGAAGCGCGCGCGCGCCTCATCGACCTTGTTGCCACGCAGGGACACGCGGCCCAGCATCCAGATACAGTAACCGAGAAAGTAGTGATACTCCGACGCCTTCCATACGGGCACGGTTTTCTGGAGCGTCAGCTCAGCCTCGGCGAGCTCGCCGCGGTCGCTCAGAACCTCGGCAATTCCTAACGAGGCGACGGCCGCGTTGAGCGTGTCGCCGACTTTGCCCATTTCGTCGCGACCACGCTCGTAGTAAACCATCGCGTCATCCCAGCGACCGTCCCAGTAACATGCGGAGCCGAGGTTGGACAGAATGTTCGCCTGACGGACGCGATTGCCGGAACGCCGATGTGCCTCGAGGGACTTCAGCATCAACGCCTCGCCGCCTTCTTTGCCGAGGACGCTGTGGCCCCACCCCATCACCATGTACGCGTCACCGGCGATTCCGGGGTCGTCCACTTCCTCGGCTTCGCGCGCTCCCTGCTCGGCCCATCTGAGCGCGTCCTCCGTGCGGCCCGCCGCCTGTAGCACGGTGGCGTACCAGACGCTGGCCGTTGCATTCTGCCGGGCGGCTTCGGATCCCTGCACGCCCGCGAGTGCCTCGCGTGCTCGCTCGACCCAGCGCAGCGCCTCCGGGTAACGGCCGAGCTTCTCCTCGACGCGAGAGAGCTTGATCAGGCGCGTCGCGTCGGCCAGCGCATCGCCGGCGGCAAGCTCACGCGCCGTCGCGAACGCCGCAGACGCCTTCTGGAACTCTCCCGCCTTGTACCAGGCGTCGCCGAGCGCCTCGTGCGCTGCGGCGAGCGCCGGTTTTGCGAGGTCGTCAATCTGCTTTCCCGCCTCGACCGCGCGCGAGTACAGCTTGGCGGCCTCGATGTACGCATAATCGCCTTCGGCGCGCTTGGCGGCGAGAGTTGCATATCGCCATGCCGGGCGGTACTCGCTCGCTTCGAAGTAGTGCAGCGAGAGGATGCCTCCCGCTTCGTCGGGAAAGTCCATTTCTTCTTCGAGCCGCGCCGCGACCGCGCCATGGAGCTTCCTGCGAAGCCTGTACGGCAGGCTTTCGTAGGCGGCGTCGCGCAATAGCGAGCGGCGGAAGCGCAGATAGCCGTCGGGCTCCTCGTCGAAGAGATCGCGCAAACGATCCCATGCCGCCGGCTCAGGCTGCGCGAACTCGCCCTCCTCGGCAAACCACGCGAGCATCCGCGGGTGGAAGGTCAGCCCGAAGACCGCGGCGTGGCGAACCACGGCGCGGTCTTCAGGCGCAAGGGAGTCGATCGTCGCCATCGTCGCCGCTTCAGCGGAATCGGGCAGGTCCGCGATTCCGCCGGAGACGACCACCCTCTGCAGCAGGTCGCGCAGGAACTGCGGATTTCCGCCCGAACGCGCGGCGACGACCTCGAGCACGTGCGCGGCCAGCGGAGTCTGCTGGGTTGCCAACTGGGCCAGCCGCAGCGCGTCCGGCGGAGCGAGCGGCTTCAGCTCCAGGCGCACCACCGTCTCGGTCGCCGGCGCCACGAACCCAGTGGAACCCTGGCGCGCCACGGCGAAGAGCCACGGATGCGCCCCGATCTCGCCGGTCAGGAACGACAAAAGCTCGGCCGAAGCCTTGTCCATGTGGTGCGCATTTTCGATCTCGATCAACTGCGGCTTGGGCATGATCGCCGCCAGGAAACTCACGAGCGATTCGTGCATCTTCGCGCGCCGGTTGGCCTCAGCCAGCATGGATACTTCGGGCGTGGGTGCGACTTCGAGCCCGAGCGCGATTGCGATCAACGGGAGCCAGGGCGTCAGATCGGGGGCGTTCTTGGCGACTTCCTCGCGCAGGCGCTCGACGATGACCACCTCCGGATCGTCACGCCCGAAATTCAGGTATTCCCGCAGCAGCTCGCTCCACACTGCGTACGGGGTGGAGGCGGTATAGGCTTCGCACGTGGCGTGCTGCGTGTTGAGCCCGGTCGCCGCGTCGCGCAACGCCTCAAGCAAGCGGGTCTTGCCGATTCCGGAGTCGCCCACGACTTCCACCAGCCGGCCCGCGCCCGAGCGCGCGCTTGCGAATGCTTTGCGGATGACGCCGAGCTCGGCATTGCGGCCGGTGAGTGGCAGTCGCTGTGATGATACCTGCCGCGCCTTCGAGCTTTGCGCGCGGCCGACCGACCACGCCTTCACGGGCTCCGCCTTGCCCTTCACTACCAGCGGAGCGAGTTCGGTCTTCTCGACGGTTGTCTTCGAGCGGTCCAGCACGTCGGCCGTCGCATAGATCTGTCCGGGTTGCGCTCCGGCCATGAGCCGGGCCGCGAGGTTCACGGCGTCGCCCATCACGGTGTAGGTGCGACGATATGCGGGCCCGATGTCGCCGGCGAACACGGCGCCGCGATGCACGCCGATGCGAATCGGCATCGGGAGATCGCTCTCCACGATCTTGCGCAGCGCGAGCAGCATGCGCTCCTCGTCGTCGCCGGTAACCCGCGGCGCGCCTGCGGTCAGAATCAGCTTGCCGCCATCGGCATCGACGTCGGAACCGAGGAACGCGACCTCGTGCTCTTCGGCGGCTGCCGCGACGACGCTGACGAGCCGGTGGAGTGCCTCGGCCGCCGCCGTCGGCCCGTCCCGCTCGATCAGCGCGTCCGCGCCCTCGAACCGGATGAACGCGATGGTGACTGGCCGGTGCTCGGGCGAACCGCCGGGACCGAGCACGTGGCCGCGAATGGCGGCTGGAAGGCAGCGCGTCACGGTCTCGGGCGCCATTTGCGGAAGCGGACGCAGCGGAATCTTCTCGAACGTCCCCGGAGGTTCGCGTTTCAAAAGCAGTCCCGGCCCTTTCGCCTCGCCCAGGCACTCGCCCGGAAGTGCGGCGGCCGTTTCCGCACTCACGAGGATCTCGTCGGCCTCGGCGGCGTGCTGTATCGCCACCAGGCGACTCCACTCGGGGCCCGTCGCGAGGAGCTCCAGGTGAGACGAGCCGACCGCGAAAAAATGAAATCGTCCGGCATGCACGGCCTGCGTCATTCGCAGCGTCATCCTGGCCTCTGGGAGGTCGATCCGACCGACATCGCTCAGCACCCGGCGCATCAGCACGGTCGCGCGGCACGCCCTCGCCGCGTGATCGTCGCCGTCGAACCACAGCAGCAGCGCGTCGCCGCCGAATTTGATCAGGCTTCCCCCATGTTCATAGGCGACCGCCAGCATCGACTCGAAAATGCGCCCGATCAGCTCGGTAATCTGTTCAGCGCCCTCCCGACCCTTGCGCGCGAGTTGCTCCGAAAGCTTGGTGAACCCCGAAACGTCGACGAACACCGCGGTGCCGTCGCCGATCCAGCCGCGGCTGCCGGGATCGTCGACCAAGTGCTGTTGCAGCATCCCGGCGACGTACCGGTTCGCGCGGCCGAAATCGGGATGTCGGCCGCGCGTGGGCTCGCTCGATTTCGGCGCGTCGACGAGCGTGTTCGGAGTGGAAGGTGGAGGTTGTGTGCTCATGATGCGAACGACCGGGCGCAAGTGTAGCGGAACGCGCGCATTGCGCCGCGATTACTAACCTACTCCCAGAGGTCGACGCGCTCGCCGCCGTTGCGCAGGCGTTCCGCGCGGGCCTGGATGAAACGCTGGAACGATGGCTCCGTCTGGTAGGCGCCGCTCGCGACGTAATCGAACGCGGAGGCGAAGTGAAACGCGCGCTGGTACGCGTCGAGGCGGAACACCTCGCGCCCGCTCGCATCGAAGAAGACGATCGTCGGCGTGTAGTCGACGCGAAGGTCGCGCGCCCACGCATCGGCCTTGACCTTCGCGCCGTCGGGTGCGGTCAGGTCCGTGCGCGCGCCGAGGGCGAAGCGCGCGACGTCGAAGCGCGCGAGCTGCCTTTGCACCTCAGGGCGGCGGAAGAGGTCCCGGTGCATCTCGTCGCACGCGGCGCAATGCGGCGTCTCGAAGACGACGGCGAGCGGCTTGCCGCCGGGCGTGCGCGTGAGCGCGTAGGGTGGCTTGGCGTAGAACGTCTCGTCGGCGAGCGTCGCGCCTGATGCGGCGGGCGCGCGGCGCACCATGTACGCCGCCAGCGTTTCGCGCTTCTCGTGCTTGCCGGCAACATAGTCCAGCACCGGCTCGAACTTGTGCGGCGGGTAGTAGCCATTGAGCCGCGCAACGACCGCGCCCTTCTCGTCGAAGAACAGGAGCGTCGGCGTGAACTGGACGTCGAGCACGCGGGCGAGCGCCTTTTCGCTCATTGCGCGCCCGTCGAGCCAGGTCACCTCGCGGTCGCCCCAGATGTTGAGCGCGATCGCGACAAAGTGGCGCCGGGTCTTGTCGACGATCCGCCGTTGCGAGAAATTCGTGACCATAAGCTGGCGGCAATAGGGGCAGCCGTCCTGGCCGAAATAGACCATCAGCCTACGGCCGTCCTTCGCCGCATCGGCGATGTCCTCGCGGAAATCGAGGAACGACTCCGTGAACCACCGCGGGATGTCGATCGCGTACGGCGAGGCCTCCTGCGCGCGCGCGTCGGTGCTGACGCCTGCGGCCACGATCGCGGCCGCCAGTGCGAGGCGAAGCGCTGGCAACGAAAGCATCATGCCTTGTGCTCGGCGCCAAAGCGCGTGCCGCGGCGCGCCGCCATCTCCTGCCCGATCTGCCGCAGCGCGTCGGCGTCGAGTGTTGCGGCGGCCAGCGGGATCAGCAGATGTTCCTCGCGCAGGATGTGCGACGCGTAGGCCGCGCGCAGGTCGTCGACTTGTTTCGGCGACAGGTTCGCGCGCACGCTGGCGGCGATGCCGGCGAGCAGCGGCCGCAGACGGCGCCAGCTCGAGGCGAACGCGTCGTGATCGCGCTCGAGCTCGTCGATCAGTTCGCCGGCGCGGGTCTCTGCGATCGCGCGCAGGCGGGGGAACAGGCTCGCTTCCTCGTCGGCATGGTGGTTGGGTGCCGCGCCGTCGAAATACTTGAGGATCGCGAGGGCGGCGGCGCGGGCCACGTCGTCGCAGCCGTGCTCGGGAAGGTGGCGCTGCAGGCGCTCGAGCGTGGCGAGCTCCCGTTCGATGCGCCGATGGCACGCGACCAGCATGCCCAGCGGATCGTCGAATCCCGGCGCGGCGGGTTTGAAGAGAGGTTCGGCAGCCATCGGTGCAGCGTCGGCGTCAGGCGCGGATCGCGCAATTATAGGCGCGAGCGAGCGGGAGCGCCGTCAATAGGTCTCGACGTGGTAGCGACCCGCGGCGCGCAGCTCGGGCAGGAGCGTGCTCCAGTCGGCGCCGTGCGCGCCGCACACGTCGCGAAACGCCTCGTCCACGCCCTGCTCCATGCCCTTCAGGCCGCAGATGTAGACGAAGCAGTTCGCGTCGCGAAGGATGTGCGCGACCTCCGCCCCGCGCGCGCGGAGGCGGTCCTGGACGTACTGCCTGGGCTCCCCGGGGACGCGCGAGAACGCGAAATTGATGTCGATGAATTCCCGCGGGAGCTTCTGCAGCGGACCGAAGTAGGGGAGCTCGCCCGGCGCGCGCGCGCCGAAGAACAGCATCAGCTCGCCGCCCTCCCGCAACGCGATGCGGCGGCGGCGGCGCTCGGTCATCGCGCGCATCGGCGCCGATCCCGTGCCCGTGCAGATCATGAGGATGCTCGAGCCCGGGTGGTTCGGCATCAGGAACGACGTGCCGTACGGCCCGACGACCGCCACTTCGGCACCCTTCTCCAGGTCGCAAAGATAGTTCGACGCGATGCCGCGCACCGGTGCGCCGTCGTGGTCCTCGGTGACGCGCTTCACCGTGAGCGACAGGTTGTTGTAGCGCGGCCGTTCCCCCTCCCGCGGGCTCGCGACCGAATAGAGGCGCACGTGGTGCGGCCGTCCGTTCGCGTCCGTTCCGGGTGGCACGATGCCGATCGTCTGGCCTTCAAGCACCGGAAAGGCGGCGCCGCCGAAGTCGAGGACGAGATGCCGGATGTCGCAGGACGCGTCGTCGGCGGCGAGGCGGAAGTTGCCGGTCACGGTGGCGATCGCGGGCTTCGCGACCGTGTAGAGATTGACGTAGGGATGCGCGGCCGACCACGGCGGCGGCACGACGCCGCCCTGGCCCGCGGTGGCGACCGACGTGATCCGCGCGACGTCGCTCGGGATCTCCGCCGCGGCGTCGGCGGTGATCTCCCCCTGCGCCGGCAACGTGTCCCAGCCGAGCTGCTCGTCGAGCGTGTACGGCTGCGCGCGATCGACCTGCCGCCAGTTGTCGATGGCGCCGGTGGGGCAGGGCGAGATGCACTCGTTGCAGAAATTGCATTTCGCCGCGTCGACCACGTAGTTGCGCGAGTCGTGCGACACCGCGTCGACCGGACAGGTCTCCTCGCAGGTGTTGCAGCGGATGCAGATCTCCGGATCGATGAGATGCTGGCGCAGCACCTCGCCGGTCTGTACCTTCATGCTCAATTGAACCTGACGTACTCGAATTCGACCGGCTTGTTGTCGATGCCGCGCGCGGGCGGCGCGATCCAGTTCGCGAACCTGCCGGGCTCCGTGACCCGTCCCATGAGCGAGGCGACGAAAGCGCGATCGGCTTCCGACGGCAGCCACGCGAGATGCCGGTGCGTCCAGTCCGCTTCCGACACGACGTCGCCGTCGGGGTCGACGCGCACCGACGACAGCGGCCCGATCTTCCGGTTGAATGCCTTGTGCGGGGCGCGCAGACGGAAGGCAACGCCGCTTTTCTCGATCGTGCGGTTCCAGCGCTCGATGCCGGCGACCGCGTCCTTCACGAAGTCGTCGCGGAGCTTCTCGTTCAGCGCGTTCAGCGCCGGCGCTTGCGTGACCGCGAGGCGCCCGTCGCGCACTTCGAGCACCGGATAGGTCGCGCCGGCCAGCAAATGGTCGTCGTCGATCTTCGTTTCTTCGAATCGGCCCTTGAGTCCGGTCGAATAGAAGGTCGCGGCGTTGGACGAGACGTCGGCGCCGAAGAGGTCCATCGTCACGCTGAAATGGAAGTTGAGGTAGCGCTGGATCGTCGGCAGGTCGATGAGCCCGAGCGCGCGGATCTTCCCCGGGTCGTCGACCTTGTGCGCGACCATCGCCTCGCACGTGCGCTGGACGATGCGGCTCACGCCAGACTCGCCGACGAACATGTGGTGTGCTTCCTCGGTCAGCATGAAGCGCGTGGTGCGCGCGAGCGGCTCGAAGCCGGATTCGGCGAGCGAGCAGAGCTGGAACTTGCCGTCGCGGTCGGTGAAATAGGTGAACATGAAGAACGCGAGCCAGTCGGGCGTGC
>JBDTLY010000099.1:0-9065 GCA_039934535.1 Casimicrobiaceae bacterium
CTCCTGCTCATCCCGCTGGCGGTTTCGCTGACTGGGCCGAGGGCGGGTTCGCTGTTCCCGCGTGCCGCCGTCCTCGCCGCTTACGCCGTTGCTGCCGCCGCGCTACCCATCGGGGCCGCGTGGTACGCCGCGCGCATCTCGTTGCCCTGACCCAACCCCAGGAGACTCGCATGTTGAAGCGCCTCGCCCTCTTCATCCTTGCCGCCGCGCCGCTTCCCGCCGTCGCCGCGATGGAAATGTATCCGCTCGACCCGCTGCACACTTCGTTGTCGTTCGCGATCGATCACCTCGGGCTCGCCATGATCCACGGCCGTTTCAGCAAGTATTCCGGCAAGATCGGCATCGACCGCGCGGCGAAGACGGGCTCGGTAGACTTGGTCGTCGAAACGGCTTCTGTCGACACCAACGACAACGACAAGGGCAATCGGCCGCGTTCACGCGATGAGCATCTGCGCTCGGCCGACTTTTTCAACGTCGCCGAGTTTCCGCGGATGACATACAAGTCGACTCACGTCGTCTTCGCGGGCGACACACCGACGGTCGTCCAGGGCGACCTCACGCTGCTCGGCGTGACAAAGCCGGTGGCGATCACCGTCGAGCGCTTCAAGTGCAACCCGGCGACGGCGACCGCGAAGGAGCGTTGCGGTGGCAGCGCGACCGCGAAGATAAAGCGCTCCGATTTCGGCATGAAGCGGGGAATTCCATCCATCGGCGACGACGTCCTGCTGTCGTTCGGCTTCGAGGGCGACAAGGAGTAGCGGCACGAGCGGCGAGCCGGGGGAACGCGCGCACGGCGAGCAGGGGCTCCGGCCGCTATTTCCCCAATTCGCCGACGAACGAGCGCACGCCCGACAGCAGCATCTCGACCGCGAGCGCCGTCAGCACGAGGCCCATCAGTCGTTCGAACGCGACCATCGCGCGTTCGCCGAGCCAGCGCTGCAGCCGGTCGGCGAGCGCCAGCACGAGCGTAGTCGCGCCCATCGCCAGCGTCAGCGCGAGGATCCAGCTGCCGATTTTCGCGGGATCACGCGAGGCCATCAGCATGACCGTCGCGAGCGCGGACGGCCCGGCGATCGAAGGAATGGCGAGCGGCACGAGGAACGGCTCGACGCCCGGCGGGTCGCCGAAGATGCCCTCGGGGCGCGGGAACACCATCCGGATCGCGATCAGGAACAGGATGATCCCGCCCGCGATCGTCAGCGACTCCTCGGACAGGTGCAGCCACTGCAGGAACGTGCGGCCGCCCAGCATGAACGCGACGAGAATCCCGTAAGCGGCCAGGCATTCGCGCAGCACGACGCGGACCCGCCGCTCGGGCGCGACGTTCTTCATTGCCGCGACGACCACCGGCACGTTGCCGAACGGGTCGATGACCAGCACCAGCAGGATCGTCGCGGAAAAGAGCTCGGCGTTCATCGGCGCAGGAGGCGGTTCGTCGGACGGGCGCGCAGTATATCGCGCCCCTCCCGGCCGGGCCTCGATACGGGGATAATCACCGGTTTTCCGCCGGTCCGGTTGGCGTCCCCTCGGGACCGCGCTGTCCGCCGGCGAATCCACCAGGAGCCTTGCGCATGAAGCCGTCCCTTTTCGTTGCCTGCTGCGCCAGCACGCTTGCGGCCCCGCTGTTCGCCGCCGATCCTCCGCCCACAGCGTTGCAATCCGGGATCGAGACCCAGTATTTCGACCCGAAGGTCCGCGCCGCCGATGACTTCTACACGTACGTGAACGGCAAATGGCTTGCGACGACCACGATTCCCGCGGACAAGGCGAGCTGGGGCCCGGTAGGCGTCCTGCGCCAGGAATCGCAGGAGCGCCAGCGCAAGCTCATCGAGGACGCCGCGGCGTCGACGGCGGGCAGCGCTGAGGCGCGCAAGGTGGGCGATCTCTACAAGAGCTTCATGGACGAAGCGCGCCTCGAGACACTGGGCCTGAAGCCGCTCGCCGCGCTGATCGCGGCGATCGACGCGGTCAAGGACAAGGCCGAGCTGCCGGCACTCGTCGCCCGCCTGCAGCAGATCGGCGTGACCACGCCCTTCGACATCGACATCGACCAGGACAAGCGCAACTCCGCCGCCTACGTCGTCTATCTCTCCCAGTCCGGCCTCGGCCTCCCTGATCGCGACTACTACATCGACGACAGCGACGCCCAGCTCGTCAGCATCCGGAAGAAATACGGCGAGCACATCGAGAAGATGCTCACGCTCGCGGGCAGCAAGAACGCGAAGCAGGAAGCCGCCGACATCCTCGCGCTCGAAACCGCGATCGCGCGCGTGCACTGGTCCAAGGTGGAGTCGCGCGACCCGGTGAAGACCTACGAGAAGGTCGCGCTGAAGGACCTGCCGGGAACCGCTCCGGGCTTTGGCTGGAAGGACTACCTCGACGCGGCCGGAGTTGCCGGAAAGGTGCCCGACCTCGTGCTCTACCAGGCGAGCTACCTCCGCGATTTCAGCGCGCTGTTCGCCAAGACGCCGTTGTCCACGTGGAAAGCCTACTTCAAGTGGGCAGTCCTGCGCGACTACGCGCGCTTCCTCGACAAGCAGTACGTCGACGAGCGGTTCGCGTTCTACGGCACGACGCTTTCCGGTGTCCCGCAAAACCGCCCGCGCTGGCAGCGCGGCGTCGGGCTTGTCGACGAATCGATCGGCGAGGCACTCGGCAAGGTCTATGTGGACAAGTACTTTCCGCCGTCGAGCAAGGCGCGGATGGAGAAGCTCGTCGCCAACCTGCTCGCCACCTACAAGCAAAGCATCGACGGGCTCGACTGGATGGGGCCGCAGACGAAGAAGGAAGCGCAGGCCAAGCTTGCGAAGATCACGCCCAAGATCGGCTACCCCGCGAAATGGCGAGATTACTCGAAGCTTGTCATCGCGCCGGACGATCTCGTCGGCAATGTCATGCGGGCGCGCCAGTTCGAAAACAACCGCGCCGTCGCCAAGCTGGGCAAGCCCATCGACCGCGACGAGTGGTACATGACGCCGCAAACGGTCAACGCTTATTACAACCCGCTGATGAACGAGATCGTGTTTCCTGCGGCCTATCTCGAGCCGCCTTATTTCAACCCGGCGGCGGACGACGCCGCCAATTACGGCGGCGCCGGCGCGACGATCGGGCACGAGATCAGCCACGGCTTCGACGATTCGGGCAGCCAGTTCGACGGCGACGGCAACCTGCGCGACTGGTGGACGCCGGAGGATCACAAGCGCTTCGACGAAAAGACGAAGGCGCTCGTCGCGCAGTTCGATGCGTTCAGCCCGGTGCCCGGATACACGGTCAACGGCAAGCTGACGCTCGGCGAGAACATCGCCGACCTGTCGGGCCTCGCGATCGCATACAAGGCGTACCGGATGTCGCTTGGCGGCAAGGTAGCGCCGGTCATCGACGGCATGACTGGCGACGAGCGCTTCTTCCTGAGCTATGCGCAAGGCTCGCGCGACAAGACGCGCGACGAGCAGGCGATCGTCTATCTCAAGTCCGACCCGCATTCGCCCGATCATTTCCGCACGATCGGGCCGCTGTCGAACCTCGACGCGTTCTACAAGACCTACAACGTCAAGGAAGGCGACAAGATGTTCCGGCTGCCCAAGGATCGAGTCTCTATTTGGTAGGAGATGCGGAAGAGGAACAACGGCGCGAGCTTCGAAGGTCGCCCGCGCCGCGCGACGCGTTGACTAACGTCGCCGCGTGGACGTCACTGCTGGACCAATGGGCAGCCGGCGCTTGATCGGCCGTGCGCGATTCGACCCATGCTGCCCGACCAGAAGCCGCGCGGCTTGCAAGGCGGCGTCCGCATAACTCGGGTCACCATGGATGAGAATCAGCGAGTTGCAACCTTCGATCAGCAGCATCAGCTGCCGGACGAGCTGCGTCGGCGCTTCGATGTCACATGCCGCAAATTGATCGACCAGCATCCGCTCCACGGCGGCCTTGTGCCGCCGCGCCGCGATCCGCGCCGGATGCCCTGGCGAACGTGCAAATTCGATCGCGGCACGGGTGAGGCCTGAACCCCGCCAGCCCGGCTGCCGGGACCAGGCCGCGAAATCGGTGAATATCGCCTCGATCATCGCCACGGGATCCCAGGATGAACGCTTCGCCCAGCGGCCGATGCGCTCGAGCATCAGCTCGTGCTGGACCTGCAGCACCTTCCCGATCAGCGTGTCCTTGCTGTCGAAATGATAGTAGAGCGTGCGCTTGGTGATGCCGGCGGCCTTGGCGATGGCGTCGACGCCGACATGCGCAAACCCCTCCTTGTAGAAGAGCTCGTACGCCGCGTCGATGATCTGCCGCTTCGTGGTGGACGCGTCCCTGGGCATGCGTCGTGCGTATGTATACCGACTAGTGAGTTTACATCACGGGATCCGGCGCCTAGCATCGTTTCGCCGCCGTGGCGACTTTGCGATGGCGTGCGCCTCCTTCCATTCCAGGGAAAGCGAATGAGCCGAAGTCAGCTGAAGATACGCGAACTGCGCGTGCGCGGCGTCAAAGTTCCAATGGCAGAACCCCACCGAACGGCAAGCGGCACCATCGTCGAATCGCCGCTCGTGCTCACCGATGTCGTGACCGAGGACGGCGTCGTCGGGCACAGCTACGTGTTCTGCTATTCGATGCTTGCGCTGAAGCCCGTGGCGTTGCTGGTGAAGGGGATCGAGCCGCTGATCGCGGGGCAGCCTGCCGCGCCGATCCTCATCGAGCAGTTGCTGGCCAAACGTTTCCGGCTGCTGGGACCGCAGGGCCTGACGGGTATCGCGATGGCAGCCATCGACATGGCGCTCTGGGACGCGCTCGCGCGTGCCCACGGCGTGCCGCTGGTCAGGCTCCTTGGCGGCGCGCCGAGGCCGATTCCCGCCTATGGCGCGACGGGCTACGACGGGGCGGACGGCTCGGGGCGCGTCGCCGCCGACTGGGCGGGGCGAGGCATCAAGGGCGTCAAGGCCAAGATCGGCTACCCTGAAGTGCGCGAGGACGTCGACGTGATACGCGCGATGCGGCGCGAAGTCGGCGACGGCGTGGCGTTGATGGTCGACTACAACCAGTCACTCACGCCGGCCGAGGCGATCGAGCGCATGCAGCGCCTCGACGACGAAGGGCTGGCCTGGGTCGAGGAGCCCACGCTGGCCGAGGACTTCGCCGGGAACGCGCGTGTCGCCCATGCCGCACGCACTCCGATCCAGTGCGGCGAGAACTGGTGGGGAACGCACGAAATGCGCAAGGCGATCGATGCCGGGGCCAGCGACTACATGATGCCCGACGTCATGAAGATCGGCGGTGTCACGGGCTGGATGCGCGCGGCGGCGCTCGGCGAGGCGCATGGCATCCGCCTCTCGAACCATCTGTTCGTCGAGGTCAGCACTCATCTGCTGTGCGCAACCCCGACCGCGCACTGGCTGGAATACGCCGAGTGGTTCAACCCGATCATCGAGCAACCGCTGCGCATCGCCGATGGCTGCGCCGTTCTCGACGAGCGGCCAGGGTCCGGGGTAGAGTGGAATGAAGAGGCGGTCGCACGATTCCTTGTAGAATGATTCCATTCAAGTCGCCCGCGATCGGATAGCTCAAGCGAGGCCTGACGATGGCCGTACGAAGTTCTCCGAGTGCGTCCGCGAGGCCGGGGGCGGTGATGACGCTTCCAGTCCTGATCCGCGCCGGACTCGACACGCTGGACTTCGGCTTCGCCATCTTCGACCGAGATCTGAAACTGGTCGCGAGCAACGAGGCGTTTCGCACCTTGCGCGACTATCCTGCGGCGTTGTGCAAGCCTGGCGCCGAGCTCGTCGCGTTGTATCGCTTCAATGCGCATCGCGGCGACTACGGACCCGGCGACGTCGAATTGCAGGCGCAGACACGCCTGGTCAGGGTCCGCGCACGACAGCCGCACGAGCTCGAGTATTCGCTGGCCTCCGGCCAGATACTCTGCGTCAGGTACGCCCCCATCGCCGAGGACGGCCTGGTGCTCACCTATGCCGACATCACGGCGCGCAAGCAGGCCGAGGCGCAGGTGGCGCAGAAGGAAGCTGAGCTCAAGGTTGCGCTCGACAACATGCCGGGCGCCATCGCCTACACCGACGACGAACTGAATATAGTCGTTTGCAACGACCGCTTTGCCGAGATCTACCAGGTGCCGCGCGAGCTGGTTCAGCCGGGCCGACCCTACCCGGGCTTGCTGCGCTACCTTGCCGAGAACGGCTACTACGGTGACGGCGACGTCGACGCGCTGGTCGCCAAGCGGGTCGAGAGCCTGCGCAATCCGACCGGCAGGACGTTCGAGGACCGCGCTCCGGACGGACAGATCTACGAAGTCTGCCGGCGCCGCGCGACGCCGGGTGGCACGGTGACGGTGATCACAAACGTCACCGGATTGAAGCACGCTGAAGAGCATTTGGCGCGAAAAGAGGCCGAACTCCTTGTCGCCCTGGACAACATGCCGGGCGCACTGGCATATACGGACGAAGCGCTGAATATCGTCGTCTGCAACGATCGCTTCGCGGAGATGTACCCGGTGCCGCGGGAACTCCTGCAGCCGGGGCGGCGATATCCGGATTTGTTGCGCCATCTGGCCGAGCATGGCTACTACGGCGACGGCGATGTCGAGACGCTGGTCGCGAAGCGAGTGGAGAGTTTGCGTCATCCCACCGGCGAGGCCTTTGAGGATCACACGCCGGATAACCGAGTCTACCGAATCGCCCGCCGCAAGGTGGCGTCGGGTGGCGCCGTGACGGTGATGACCGACGTCACCGAACTCAAGGTAGCGGAACGGAATCTGCTCGAAGCAAAGCAACGCGCGGAAGCAGCGAGCAAACTCGTCACGGAAAAGAACCAGATGCTCGAATCCCTGTCGACCAAGCTGTCGAAGTACCTCTCGCCGCAGCTGTACCGGTCGATATTCAGCGGGGAAAAGAATGTCGAGGTGGCATCGCAGCGCAAGAAGCTGACGATCTTCTTCTCCGATATCGCAGGCTTCACCGAAACCACCGATCTTCTGGAATCAGAGGAACTGACGACGCTCCTCAATCAGTATCTGCGTGAGATGTCGGCGATTGCTCTGGAGTACGGCGCCACCATCGACAAGTTCATCGGCGACGCCATCATGCTGTTCTTCGGCGATCCGGAAACCCGCGGCGCGAGCGAAGACGCCACGGCGTGCGTCAGGATGGCCATCGCGATGCAACAGCGGATGCGCGACCTGCAGGCCGAATGGCGCGAGCGCGGCCAGGAGCATGTGTTTCAGCTGCGCATCGGGATCAACACCGGCTTTTGCACCGTCGGCAACTTCGGCAGCGCGGATCGCATCGACTACACGATCATCGGCAACGAAGTGAACCTCGCGTCAAGGCTGCAAACGCACGCCGACCTCGGCGGCATCCTGCTGGCGCATGAAACATATGCACTGGTCAAGGACACCGTCCTGGCCGAAGAGACCGGCACCATCACGGTGAAAGGTTTTCCCACGCCGGTGCGCACGCACCGGGTCGTGGGGCTGCACGACGGCAGCGGCATGCAGGGACGGATCATTCGCCAGGAACAGGATGGGCTGCTGCTGATCGTCGATCAGCAACGCCTCTCGGGCAAGGGCCGTGAAGACGCAATCCGGATCTTGCAGGAGGCGATGGACAGGCTCAAGAATTGACTCGCCCATTACCTTTCGACAACCGACCCCCGATACAGGTGGAGTGGGGGTTCGGGCGAACCCAACAAGAGCCGGCGGCCGACCCATCGGTGCATCGATTCACTTTCGCCGCGCGGTGGGCGCGCGGTGAGCGTCGGTTATCCGATAGGCATGATGCACGCGCCGGTCGCGGAAGTCCTCCGGCAACGTGCGCTCGCTGATGTCCGTGCACGACGGGTCCGCCGCGAGCACCGGGTCGAGACGGAACGTGCGCAGGTTGGTCGAGAAGTACAGCTCGCCGCCGGGCGCCAGCAATCCGCGCACGGACGCAACCAGCTCAACGTGGTCGCGCTGGATGTCGAGCACGCCGGCCATCGCCTTCGACGTCGAGAACGCCGGCGGGTCGAGCACGATGAGGTCGTAACGGCGGCGCTCGTCGTGCGCGACGTCGAGCCAGCGCGCGACGTCCGCGCGGATCAGCTGATGCTTCCGCGAATCGACGCCGTTCGCCGCGAAATTACGCGCCGCCCAGTCGAGATAGGTGTTCGACAGGTCCACCGTCTGCGAGGCGATCGCGCCGCCGGCCGCCGCGTAGACGGTGAAGCTGCCGGTGTAGGCGAACAGGTTGAGCATCCGCCGTCCTGTCGCCCGCTCGCGAACGATCGCACGCAGCGCGCGGTGGTCGAGGAAGAGCCCGGTATCGAGGTACGGTTCGAGGTTGACGATGAAGCGCAGCCCCGCCTCGACCACGACGAAATCGGTTCCGCGCCGGCCTGTCGCCTCGTGCTGCTCGCCGCCTCGGCGCTTGCGGCGCGCCTTGGCGACGATCGACGCTTCCGGCAACGCGAGTGCCCGTGCAGTCTCCGCACGCACGACGGCTAGCCACGCGTCGTGCTCCGCGTCACTTTGCTCCCAGCCCGTCTCGATTTCCTGGAGGTGCACGCGCATGCCGATGGCCACGTCCTCGGCGACGTAGCAGTCGATCGCGAGCGGAAACTCCGGCACGTCGCGGTCATAGACGCGGTACGCGCCGAGCCCCTGGCGGCGCGCCCAGCGGTGCCGATGCTTCGCGTTCTTGCCGAGGCGGTTCGCGAATGCCGCGACGGCGTCCGGATGCGGCGCGCTCCGCGTGACCGCACCAGGCGGCGAAGGCGGACGCGGGGGCATCGTCGGTGTCAATGGAGCTTGACGCGCGGCTCGAGACGATGCCGCACAAGGCGGCTCACCGAGTCGATGGCGACACGCAACCAGCCTAGGATCGACACCTGGTGCATCTTGTACAGCGACGCGTACATCCAGCGCGCGATCAGCCCCTGCACCACCATGTTGCCGCCGATCAGCCGGCCCATCAGGTTGCCGACCGCGGAAAGATGACCGAGCGAAACCAGCGAGCCGAAGTCGCGAAAGTGGAACTCCGGCAGCGGCTTGCCGGCCAGCCGCGCCTTCATCGACTTCACGAGCAACG
>JBDTLY010000100.1:0-9045 GCA_039934535.1 Casimicrobiaceae bacterium
ACGCAGCCGCTTCGAGGAGCAAGCCCGAACCGGTAAAGGAGCCGCCGCCGCCGCCCAAGGTCGTGCTGCCCACCAAGGGCGAACAGGAGCTCGCCAAGGGCATCAAGAGCTACGAGGACGGCGAGTACAAGACCTCCGCCAAGGAGCTGCAGACGGCGCTCGATCTCGGACTGGACAAGAAGCGCGACCAGGCCATCGCGCACAAATACCTGGCGTTCATCACCTGCAAATCGGCGCGGGACAAGTCATGCCGCGACGAATTCCAGAAGGCCCTGGACGCCGACCCCACTTTCGAGCTCGCGCCCGCCGAAGCCGGGCATCCGATTTGGGGGGCCGCGCTCAAGAGCGTAAAGGCGGAACGCGCCGCCAAGGCAAAAACGAAATAACCCTGGCGCGTGGCGGGGTCAGTCGTTGCCGCCGATGAAATCCGTCTTGCCGACGTCGACCCCGCCTTCGCGGAGCAACGCGTAGGTCATCGTCATGTGGAAGTAGAAGTTCGGCAGCGCGAAAAGCAGCAGGTAGTTCTGGCCCGTGAACGTGACTTCCTTGCCGCGGACCTTGCGCGTGATCTCGCGCCCCTCGGATCCATCGATCTGTTCCGGCTTCAACGACTTCACGTAGTCGATCGAGCGATCGACGCGCCCGATGAGGTCGGCCAGCGACTTCTCGGTGTTGTCGATCGCGGGCGGCTCGGCGCCCGCGAGGCGCGCGCAGGTCCCGCGCGCGAAGTCGGTGGCGATATGCACCTGGCTCGTAAACGGAAGCATGTCCGGGAACAGCCGGGCCGCGAGAAACGCGGATTCGTCGATCTTCTTTTCCTGCGCGTGCGCGGCGGCCTTTTGCAGGATCGCTTTCAGGTTGCCGAGCATCTTTACAAAAACGGGCGCCGAAGCTTGATACATCGAGATTGTCATTTGCAGTGTCTCCTGTGCGGGGGGCGCATTGTATCAACTGCGGGGGAAGCAACTCCGGCTTCACGAGTGGCGCACTCCCGGCTGATCGAAAACGCGATTACTTGCCGAGGGACGGTCCGGGCGCACGGTTAAACGTCGGCCGGACTCGCGCTCCTCGTTTTCACGAGCACACACACCAGCAGCACGACTCCCGCCGGGACGAGCAGCGGCAAGGACGTCGCGTTCATCAGCAGAACGGCAGCGACGGCCCCGCCGGCGTAGGCGATCCACGTCGATGCAAGCGTCGTGGGCCTGCGCTTGCCGCGACCCTCGGGCGGAGGATCGCCGGCAATCATGTCAACGGTGGTCTCCGCCAGTCGCGCCATGGTGCTCGTGACCACCACCGTGCTGATCGCCATTCCATGAACCCTCGATAGCGCGGTCGCCTGGATTCCCATCGCCGCCGCAAGGAGCCAGATGAACGGCGTCTGCCCAGGGTCGACGAAGGCGGAGGCAGCGATCAGCACCGCCTCGACGAACAGCGGCAACCACGGCTCATCTTGCCAGATTCTTTGCAGGACGCGCCCCGCCATCGCTCCGCCAAAGAATGTCACCAGCGTAACGATGCGGTCGAGCGCGACGGGCCAGTCCTGATGGGCGAGCGAGATGCCGGCGAGCACCGTGTTGCCGGTCATGTTCGCGGCGAACACGCCCGCGTGAGTGAACCCCACGGCATCCGCGATGCCGCACGCGGCGGCCATGAGCGCGGCCGATGCGAGATCGTGATCGTGCTGCCCGCGCGCGGAATTATCGGTGGCCATTTGGGTTACTCCGGTAAATTTCCTGTCATGGCAGGCAAAGAGCGAGCGTCGAGCGCCGCGTCAGTTTCCCGCAGCCATGTTCAGTTGTGAAGGTCGAAAAAGTAAATGCCCCGCGGCGCGGGGCATTCGAGCATCTAGTTGATGGTTTCCATGACAGCGCGGTTTCAAGCATCCGCGCTGCGGTCATCGGGAAAGATCTGGTGGCCAAGAGCGGAATTCATTCCTTGGCCGATTTTGCGGCCCGCTTAGCGTCCCGCGAAAATTGGTGGCCAAGGGCGGAATTGAACCACCGACACAAGGATTTTCAGTCCTCTGCTCTACCAACTGAGCTACTTGGCCAAGAGTGCAATTATAACAAGATGATGCACTTCGCCGTAAGCCCCTGAAGGGCCGGAACTCACCCTGCTC
Source organism: Casimicrobiaceae bacterium (assembly GCA_039934535.1). Lineage (GTDB taxonomy): Bacteria > Pseudomonadota > Gammaproteobacteria > Burkholderiales > Casimicrobiaceae > CAIWHR01. Next base: position 2,123 of record JBDTLY010000100.1, read on the forward strand.
GGTCAGGCGCGAAAGAAGCCTTTTAGCTCCGCCAGCGTCTCCTCCGGTGCCTCCTCGGCGAGGTAATGGCCTGACGGCAGCGCGCGCCCGTGGACGTCGTCGGCCACCGCACGCCAATCGTTGACCGGATCGAAGTACCGGTGGACCACACCCTTGTCGCCCCAGAGCACGAGCAGCGGACACGTCACTCTGCGGCCGACAACGATGTCAGCATCGTCGTGCTCGAGATCAATAGACGCGGCCGCGCGGTAATCCTCGCACGTCGCGTGGATCGTCTCAGGCTTCGCGAAGCAGCGCTCGTACTCGGCAAATGCGCGCGGGTCGAAGATATTCGCCGCCGATCCCCAGCCGCCCGTCTTCTTGCGCAGGTAGTAATTCGGATCGGATCCGATCAGGCGCTCGGGAAGGTCGAACGGCTGGATCAGGAAAAACCAGTGGTAGTACGCGGTCGCGAACGCCTGGTCGGTCTTGCCGAACATGGTCCGCGTCGGCGAAATGTCGAGCACCGCGACGCGTTCGACCGCGCCGGGATGATCGAGGACAAGGCGATGCGCCACACGCCCGCCGCGGTCATGACCGGCGAGCCTGAACCGGGAGAAGCCGAGCGCGCGCATGACGTCGACCTGATCCGCGGCCATCGCCCGCTTCGAGTAGTTCACGCTGCGATCGCCGCCGTCGGGTTTCGCGGAATCTCCGTAGCCGCGCAGGTCCGCGCAGACCAACGTGTAGTGCTCGGCGAGGCGCGGCGCGATTTTGTGCCACATCGCATGCGTCTGCGGATAGCCATGCAGCAACAGAAGTGGCGGGCCGCTGCCGCCGATCACGCACTGGATCTCCGCGCCGGACGTCGCGATGCGCCGCTGCTCGAATCCGGGAAAAAGCGCAGCGTCAGCAGTGCTCATTTGATCAATCGTCGGCCTCTTCCACTGTCAGTATCACCGCGAGGAACGGAACCAACGGCCGACCTCCATCGCTTGGCGACGCGCCCTTCGGGCCTTGGCTCGCTCCCGCTCGCCCGCCTCGCTCAGTCGACCTTGGCGCCCGACTTCTTCACCACCTCCGACCACTTCACGACTTCCGCCTTGACCAGCGCCGCGAATTCCTCCGGCGAGTCGGCGACGATCTCGGCGCCGAGTGCGCCCAATTTCTCGCGCACCTCGGGCGTGCCGAGGATCTTCACGATTTCCGCGTTGAGGCGCTTGACGATCGCCGGCGGCGTGCCGGCGGGTGCGAACACGCCCTGCCACGAGCCCACCTCGAATCCCGGCAGCCCCGACTCCGCGAGCGTCGGGACATCGGGTGCGACCGCGGATCGCTTCGCCGTCGTCACCGCCAGTGCGCGCAGCTTGCCGGCCTTCGCGAGCGGCCACGCCGTCGTGATGTTGTCGAACGTCATCGTCACCTGCCCGCCTACGACGTCCTGCAGCGCCGGCGGGCTGCCCTTGTAGGGGATATGCTGCATGTCCACGCCGGCCATCGACTTGAACAGCTCGCCCGACAGATGCTGCGACGTGCCGTTGCCCGACGACGCGAAGTTGTACTTGCCGGGATTCGCCTTCAGCAGGACGATCAGCTCCTTCACGTTCTTCGCCGGGACCTCCGGGTTCACGACCAGCATGTTCGGCACGCGCGCAATCAGCGTGATCGGCACGAAATCCTTCACCGGGTCGTAGGGAAGGTCCTTGTACAACGACGCGTTGATCGCATGCGTGCTGATGGTCCCGCCCATGATCGTGTAGCCGTCCGGCGCGGACTTCGCGGTGTACTCGGCGCCCACGCCGCCGCCCGCGCCCGGCTTGTTCTCGATTACTACGGGCACGCCAAGCGCGATGGCGAGCTTGTCGCCGACCGTGCGCGCGAGGATGTCCGTCGTTCCGCCGGGCGCGAAAGGGACGACCCACTTGATTGGTTTCGCGGGCCATGTCTGCGCGTTGACAGTTGCCGCTGACATCGCCAAGGCGATCCCTACACACAGCGTTGCCATTCGTTTCATCGTTGCTCCCGGGTTCAAAAGGATGCGATCGCGTTGATTTTTCGCTCATCGATGCCGACCGACGCGGCCGCCGCGAGGAGGTCCGACCACGTCTTGTCGTCGATCGGCACGCCGCTGGCGAGGCGCGCCGCGCGGTTCCGGCGCTCGACATCGCCCGGCGCCAGCACGGGTTCGCCGGGCGTCACGGGTGGCGATTCCTTGACGAAGTCGACGAAGCGCCGCGCTTCGGCGAGCACGCCGCCCGCCGGATCGTAAACTGCAGGCGCGATGAAGATCGACAGCATGTTGTTGCGCAGGACCTCGTCGTCAGGATCGGAGCTGCGGCCGGTCGTCACCGCGCCCGCGAGCAGGTCGGTGATGATCGACAACCCGGAGCCCTTGTGCGCGCCGATGGTCAGCAGCGCGCCGCCGTCGTAGAAATCCTTCGGCTCGATCGTCGGACGGCCCTGCTTGTCGACGATCCATCCCGCAGGCACCTGCTCGCCCTTGTTCAGCGCGACCATCAGCTTGCCTTCGGCGACGGTCGACGTCGTGATGTCGAGGATCGCCGGATCGGCGCCGGCGAGCGGCACGCCGACCGCGAGGGGATTGGTCGACAATCGGCGGTCGCGGCCGCCGAAGGGCGCAACGCGCATCGCGCCCGACGTGTTGAGAAAATGCAGCGAGACCTGATCCGCCGCGGCGGCGATTTCGGCCCAGTCGCCAAGGCGCCCCAGGTGCCCGCAATTGCGCAAGCCGATCATCGCGATGCCGGTTTTCGCCGCTTTGGCGACGCCAAATTTCGTCGCGAACTCGCCGACGACCTGGCCGAATCCACGGTTGCCGTCGATGATCGCCAGCGCGTCGCTGTCGAAGACGATCGACGGCGCCGCGTTGGGCTTGAGCCAACCCTTATTCACCCACTCGAGGTACTTGCCGACGCGCAGCACGCCGTGCGAATCGTGGCCGACAAGATTGGAATCCACGAGGCGCTGCGCAATGTTGTGTGCTTCAGCCTCGCCGGAGCCGGCGGCCTCCATGATTGCGGCGACAACGGCGACGAGCTTCGGGGCGGCAACGTTCTTCATGAGTTCAATGGATTTCCGGTTCAGGCGTAGGCACGGTGCCCTCGAGGAAATCGAAATCGCATCCCTGGTCAGCCTGCGTGATGTGCTGCTGGTAGAGCGCGCCGAATCCGCGTTCGAATTTCGGTAACGGGCGTTTCCATTCGGCGCGGCGGCGGGCGAGCTCCGCATCGCTGACCTTGAGTTCCAGCTTGCGCGCGGCGACATCGAGCTCGATCAGGTCGCCATCCCGCACGAAAGCGAGCGGACCGCCCACGAACGACTCCGGCGCGACATGCAGCACGCACGCGCCGTAGCTCGTGCCGCTCATGCGCGCGTCGGAAATCCGGACCATGTCGCGCACGCCTTCGGCGAGGAGCTTCTTCGGGATCGGCAACTGGCCCCACTCGGGCATCCCCGGCGCGCCCTGCGGGCCCGCGTTCTGTAGCACCAGAACCGAGTCCTTCGTGACGGGAAGCGATGGATCGTCGATGCGCGCGGCGAGGTCGTTGTAGTCGGCGAAGACGACCGCCGGCCCCGTGTGGCGCCATAGTTGCGGTTCGGCGGCCGCCGGCTTGATCACCGCGCCGTCCGGAGCGAGATTGCCGCGCAGCACCGCGAGGCTGTCCTGCGCGACGAGCGCCTTGTCGCGCGGCAGGATCACGTCGTGGTTGAACGTTTCTGCGCCCGCGATGTTGTCGCGCAGGGTCTTGCCGTTAGCGGTCATCGCATCGAGATCGAGCAGGTCCGCGATTTCGGCGAGGAGCGCGCGCAAGCCGCCCGCGTAGTAGAAATCCTCCATCAGGTACTTGCCCGCGGGGCGAATGTTCGCGACGAGCGGCGTGCGCCGCGCGAGCGCGTCGAAACGGTCGATCGACAGCGGGACGCCAGCACGGCGTGCGAGCGCCACCATGTGCACGACCGCGTTGGTCGAGCCGCCGATCGCCAGCACCGTCGTGATTGCGTTGTCGACCGCGGCCGCATTCACGAAATCGCGCGGCTTGAGATCCTCCCACACCATGTCCACGATTCGCCGCCCCGTGTCTGCCGCCATCCGCCCGTGACGGGAATCGGCGGCGGGAATCGACGCCGCGCCCGGCAACGTGAAGCCGAGCGCCTCGGCGGCGGAGGTCATCGTCGACGCGGTGCCCATCGTCATGCAGTGACCGGGCGAGCGCGAGATGCCGTCCTCGATCGCTTGCCACTGCGCGTCGGTCAGGTTGCCGGCGCGCTTCTCGGCCCAGTATTTCCACACGTCCGAGCCCGAGCCCAGGAACTTGCCGCGCCAGTCGCCGCGCAGCATCGGTCCGGCGGGCATGAAGATCGCCGGCAGATTCATGCTGAGCGCGCCCATCAGCAGCGCCGGGGTCGTCTTGTCGCAGCCGCCCATGAGCACGGCGCCGTCGACCGGATATGAGCGCAGCAGCTCCTCGGTCTCCATCGCGAGCAGGTTGCGATAGAGCATCGTCGTCGGCTTCTGGAACACCTCGGCCAGCGCGATCGCCGGCATCTCCAGCGGGAAGCCGCCCGCCTGCAGAACGCCGCGCTTCACCTCCTCCGCGCGCTGCCTGAAGTGCGTGTGGCAGGCGTTGATGTCGCTCCAGGTATTGACGATGGCGATGATCGGCCGGCCTTCGTAGTCCGCGCGCGAATAGCCCATCTGCGCGGCCCGCGAATGGTGGCCGAAGCCGCGCATGTCGCTCGCGCCGAACCAGCGGTGCGAACGGAGTTCCTCGGGTTTGCGGCGCGTGGTCATCAAGTGTCCGTCGGGCGGGAGGGCGCTGCATTATACCGACGGTGCGAGAACCATTTGCGCGACTGCGGGATCGCGCTATATTGGCGGCGAGACTGTGGCCGCCAGACTTTCTGCCGCGCACGCTCCGAGCCCTCCATGTCGAATCGCCTGCCCGCCGCAACGACAACCGGAACGCCGTGGCGAATCGCCGCCGGTGCCCTCGCGTTGTCGGTCGGCATGGTCTTCGGCACCGGGATCGCAGTGGCGGCCGCACCCCCTTCGGCTCCCGCCGCAAAATCAGCCGCGGCGGCAGACCGGCCGGACGCCGACCGCTTTTTCGATGCGATCGTGAAGGTCCACGTGCGCGCCATCCCGAATGCGCGCAGCGCCGCCACCCTCGGGCCCGACCGCGATGGCACCGGCATCGTCATCGGCGAGAACGGTTTGATCCTCACGATCGGATACCTGATCGTCGAGGCGGACGACGTCGAGATCGTCGACCGCGGGGGCCGCACGCTGCCCGCGCGCGTCGTGGGGTATGACCATGCCAGCGGCCTCGGGCTCGTGCGCGCCGTCGTCCCGCTCGACGCGCCGCCGATCGCGCTCGGCGATTCCGGAAAGCTCGCCGAGCGCGATCCCGTGATGATCGTCAACTACAGCGGCGAAAGCGGCGTGACGCTCGCGTATGTCGTGTCGAAGCGGCCGTTCGCGGGAAGCTGGGAGTACCTGCTCGACACGGCGATCTTTACCTCACCGCCGACCGCCAACTGGAGCGGCGCGGCGCTCGTCGGCCGGGACCTCAAGCTCGTCGGCGTGGGTTCGCTCATCGTGCGCGAGGCAACATCCGGCGAGGACAGTCTCCCGGGCAACATGTTCGTCCCCATCGACACGCTGAAGCCGATCCTCGCCGACCTCGTGCGGAGCGGACACCGCGCCGGGCCGTCGCGTCCGTGGCTCGGCGTGGCCGCCGACGAAGTCCAAGGCCGGCTCGTGGTCGCGCGCGTCTCGCCGGACGGGCCCGGCGACAAGGCGGGGTTGCAGGCGGGAGACATCATCCTCGGCGTCGGCGACGACGGCGTGCGGACGCAGGCCGAGTTTTACCGCAAGGTCTGGAGCCGCGGCGGCGCCGGCACCGACATCACGCTGCGCGTCCTGCAGGGGATCGACGTGCGCGAGATCACGGTCCACACGATCGACCGTGTCGATTATTTCCGCCCCCGCACGACGTACTGAAGCATCGCCGGCACGCGCAGGCGCGCGGCCGAACCCGTAGAATGCGCGGTTTCGTCCTCCGCCCTCCGGCCGTCCTGGCCGGTCGCCGGCACCGATACATTCCCGCAGCCCATGCTCCTCTACGCCGCCACGATCTTTGTCAGCGCCTTCCTGCTGTTCCTCGTCCAGCCGGTAATGGCAAAGCAGATCCTGCCGTGGTTCGGCGGGTCGGCCGCGGTGTGGACGACATGCCTCGTGTTCTTCCAGTCGACGCTGCTCGCGGGCTACGCGTATTCCGACCTCGCCGTCCACCGACTCACGCCGCGCCGCCAGGTCACGCTGCACACGACGCTGCTGCTGCTCTCGCTCGCCGTGCTGCCGATCATTCCCGGCGCGGACTGGAAACCCCTTGGCAACGAGAATCCATCGTGGCGGATCCTGGGGCTGCTCGCCGCCACGATCGGCCTGCCGTACTTCCTGCTGTCGACGACGAGCCCGCTGATCCAGGCCTGGTTCGCACGCACGCGGCCGGGCGAGAGCCCGTACCGGCTGTTCGCGCTGTCGAATCTCGCCTCGATGCTGGCGCTGGTCGGCTACCCGTTCCTGCTCGAGCCATGGTCGCCAACGCGCGCGCAGGCGCTGGGCTGGTCGGGGGGTTATGCGCTCTTCGTCGGCTTGTGCATCGCCGCGGGCCGGCGCAGCCTCCGTGCCACGAAGGCATCGGCGATCGCCGACACCGTTGCTGTCGCTGCGGCGACCGCCCGAACGGACACGACCGAGCCCCCGCCGACAGCGGCGCGGCAGCTGCTGTGGTGCGTGCTGGCGGCGACCGGCTCGCTGCTGCTGCTCGCGGTGTCGAACCACATTACGCAGGACATCGCGTCGATCCCGCTGCTGTGGATCGCGCCGCTCGCGATCTACCTGCTCACGTTCATCCTGT
>JBDTLY010000101.1:0-9037 GCA_039934535.1 Casimicrobiaceae bacterium
TCCGAAGCCGGTGATTTCCGGGCAGACGATGACGGTGGCGGCGGCGGTGGCGCCGGCCGGGGCCATCGCCGCCACCGGCACGATCGAGGTCTATATCGCCGGCACGGGCATGCGGTGTCCGCTGCCGTTCAAGTTCGGCGATCCGGCGAGCCCGGTGGCGCCGCTGCGCACGGCGCCGCTCGACGCCACGGGCCACGCGCAGGTCGCGGCCCCGAACCTCAAGATCGACGATTACGGCGTGTGCGTGCGCTACAGCGGCGACGCGATTTTCAGCCAGGCGTTCGCGGGGCCGATCGACGCCTACGTAATCAAGGGCGTGCTGCTGCCCCCGCCGAAGGTCGCTCTCTCGGCGCCGGAAAACGTGGCCAGCAGCGCGGCCATTCCGGTGCGCGTGGACGTAACCTCGCTCGATTCGACATTGGTGCCGGGCGGATCGGTGCGCATCCTCGTGGACGGCGCGCCGGTCGCAACCACGGCGCTGGCGGGCGGCGTCGCCTACGCGATGCTGAGCGCGCCCGCGTCGCCGGGATCGATGTCGCTCGCCGCCGAATATTCGGGCGACGGCGTGTTCGCGCCGGCATCGTCCGAACCTGCGCTCATCCTCGTGAACGCGCCGGGCGGATTGCCGATTCCGTCGCTCTCGGACGGCGTACTGGCGTTGATGGCGCTTCTGCTCGCCGGGCTCGCCGCGCAACGGCTGCGCCGGCGTCCGTGACTCCGCGCACTCCGTGAACGTCGCGCCCGTCAGCCTCATGCGCAGGCTGGCGGAGGCGCCCCGCTGGCTCGTGGGGCTCGCCATCGTGGCGGTGTTCCTGGTCGACCCGCTGGGCGATGCGCTGCGGCGCTCGTCGCGCACGCCGCTCTTCGCGAAGCTGGAAGCGATGGCCTACGACGCGCGCCTCAAGGCGACGCGGGACGAGGGCCTGGATCCGACCGTCGTCATCATCGACATCGACGAGAAGAGCATCCAGCGCGAAGGCCGCTGGCAATGGTCGCGCGACCGCCTCGCTCGCCTCGTCGACATGCTGCAAAAGAAATACAAGGCGCGGGCCGTCGGCTTCGACGTCATGTTTCCGGAGCGCAACATCTCCGACGGCATCGGGGTGCTGGACGAGCTCGCGCGCGTCATTCCCCCGCAGATGCAGACGCCGAGCCTCGAAGCGACGGAGGCGCTGATGCGGCGCCGGCTCGACTACGACGCGCGCTTCGCGGACGCGCTCAACGGCAGCGCGACCGTGCTGGCATTCACGTTCACCGTGGCGCAACAGGCCGTCGGCGCGCTGCCGGCGCCAGCGTTCACCGCCGCCGAGGTCGCCGGCCGTGTGATCGAAATCCGGCCCGAGGTCGGCTACACCGCGAACCTGGCCGAGCTGCAGCAGGCCGCCGCTGGCGGCGGACACATCGATCCCGCCTTCGACTCCGATCAGGTCGTCCGCCGCGTGCCGCTCGTGAAGCTCTACGGCGGCGCCTATTACCCGGCGCTGTCGCTGGCGGTGGCGCAGGTCGTCGTCGACGCGAAAACCATCCGTCCGCGCTTCGACACCAGCGGGGACATCGACGCCCTCGACGTCGGCGGGCTGATCGTCCCCGTCGCGCGCGACGGCACCGCGCTCGTCCCGTACCGCGGCGCGAAGGGCACGTTCAAGTACTACTCCGCAACCGACATTCTCTCCGGCACGATTCCGGACGACGCATTCACCGGCGCCGTGGCGCTTGTGGGAACCACCGCGAAGGGCCTCGAGGATCTTCGTACCACGCCGGTCGCGCCGGATTTTCCCGGCGTCGAAATCCACGCCAACCTGCTGTCCGGCATGCTGGGCGGCGACTTGAAGAGCATTCCCCCGGGGGCCACCGAGGTCGAGGCGGTGATGATGCTGGTCGCGGGCCTCCTCGTCGTCTTCGCGATCCCGTGGCGCCGTCCGCTGCTGAGCGTGATCGGAATACTCGCCGTCGCCACCCTGGTCGTCGCCGTGAACATGCTGTTCTGGACGCGTGCGAACGTGGTGATCCCGCTCGCGGCCACGCTCGTCATGCTGCTCATGCTGCTCGTCTGGCACCTGCTGGGCGGATTTCTGCGCGAATCGCGGGCGATCCGGCAGCTGTCCGACCTCTTCGGCGAGTACGTGCCGCCCGAGCGCGTGAAGCAGATGCGCGAGACGGGCGAGCGCTTCTCGATGGAAGGCGAGAGCCGGGACTTGACCGTGCTGTTCTCGGACGTCCGCGACTTCACCTCCGCCTCCGAATCGCTGGCGCCGCTCGAGCTCTCCGCGCTGATGAACGCGTACCTGACGCCGATGACGGAAACCATCCACGCGCGGCACGGAACCATCGACAAGTACATCGGCGACGCGATCATGGCGTTCTGGGGCGCGCCGCTCCCCAACGAGCACCATGCGCAGGATGCCGTGGACGCGGCGCTCGACATGCAGCAGCGGATGGCGCCCTTGCGGGAGCAGTTCCGAGCCCGCGGCTGGCCCGAGCTCGCGATAGGGATCGGCGTCAACACGGGCGCGATGAACGTCGGCGACATGGGCTCGCGCTTCCGCAAGGCGTATACGGTGCTTGGGGACTCCGTGAACCTCGCCTCCAGGCTGGAAGGGCTGACGAAGGCCTACGGTGTCGGCATCCTGTGCGGCGACGACGCGCGGCGCGCGGCGCCGGAATTCGTATGGCGCGAAATCGACCGGGTGCGCGTGAAGGGCCGCGCGCAGGCGTTGTCGATCTGGGAACCCTTGGGACGCGCGATCGACGACGCGACGGCGGTGGAGCTTGCGCGCTGGAACGAGGCGCTGGCGCTTTACCGTGCCCGCAATTTCACCGCGGCGGGCAACGCGCTCGCGTCGTTGCCGGAACGGCCGCTGTATCGCAACCTGCGCGACCGCTGCACGGCGTATCTCGTCGCGCCGCCGCCGCCGGATTGGGACGGCGCGACGAATTTCGCGACCAAATGAATTGGCGCCTCAGCGCGCCAGCGACCCCGCGAGCTGCGCATACTCCGGATTCTCGGGGTCGAGCTCCACGAGCCGTTTCGCGTAGCCCAACGCGGCCTCCCGCTGGCCCGCCTTGTTGGCGTAGTGGGCGAGGCCGAACAGCAGGTCGCGATCGTTCGGCTGCGCTTTCACGGCCGCGGTCAGCACCTGCAGCGCGTCCTTCGGCTTGCCCGCGTCGTTGAGCGCGACCGCGTAGACATACGCGTAGCGCGCGTTGTCCGGCGCGAGCTTCGCCGCGTCGCCAAGCTCGCGCAGCGCGTCGGCCGAGCGCTTCTGCCGGACGTACGTGAGCCCCAGCGCGTGGTGCAGTGGCGCCGCGCGCGGCGATTTCGCGAGGCCCTGCCGCAGCACCGCCTCGGCCTCCGTCTCGGCGCCACGGGCGCGGTAAATGTCGGCGAGATTCGCGCGTGCTTCCACGGACGTCGAATCGATTTCGAGCGCCTTGCGAAATTCCGCGATCGCCGCGGCCGCGTCGCCGCGAGTAGCGTAGAGATTGCCGAGGTTCATCCGCCCTTCGGGCCGGTCGGCATTGTATTTCTGCACGGCGATGTATTCGTCGAGCGCCTTCGTGAATGCCGCCCGGTCGGCGGGCGGCAACCGCGCTTCCTGCGGCCCGGCGAGCGCGCGCGCCGCCTCGATCCGCACGCTTCGGACCGGGTCGGCCAGCATGCGCGGCAGGTAGCGCAGGCGCGTCGTCAGGTCGGTGCCGCCGAGCCCTTCGACCGCGGCGAGCCGCACCTGCGCGTCGGGATCGTTGAGCGCGCGGGTCAGCGTCGCGACCGAGGAGGGCGAGAGCATCCGCCCCAGCCGTTCCAGTGCGCTGGCGCGCACGATCGCCGGCTGCGCGGGATTGTCGGCGATCGTCATCAGCGCGCCGCGCGCGCCCGGCGTGCCGGCGGTGCCCGCGCGCAGCGCCTCGGCGAAATTCTGGTAGCCGACGGGGGTGCTTCCCGTCCATTGCTGAATCGCCGCGGCGGCCCATTGCGGCGTCTTTTTCGCATGGCATCCGCTGCATGCGTTCGGGATTCCGAGCTTCGCCGTGAGGTCGGGGCGCGGAACGCGCAGCGAATGATCGCGCCGGACGTCGACCTGCATGTAGGTCGTCGTCGGCATGTGACACGCGACGCATGACGCGCCCGGCGTCCCCTGCGCGTGATGGGTGTGCGCGGGTGCGTCGAATTTCGTGGCTTGATGGCATTGCGCGCAGACTTCGTTGCCGGGCCGGCGCAGCGATTCCGAGTGCGGATCGTGGCAATCGGAGCAGGTGACGCCCTTCGCATGCATCTTGCTCTGCGCGAACGAGCCCCATTCGTAGACCTCGTCGCGGATCTGCCCGTCGTTCCAGTAGAGCCCTTCGTCGAGCGTCGCCAGCCGGTGCGTGTCCTGCGGCGGCTTGCCGTGGACGTAGTCGTCGGCGATGCGCGCGGCGCGGGCATGACAGCGGGCGCACACGTCGATTTCGCGCGCCGACGTCCGCGGCGTGCTGCGCTGCGCGTTGCCGGTCGCCGGAACCGGCGTCCACGTGACGCCCTTGCGCTCGTTCAAGGCGACCGCGAGACCGTTGTCCGCCGCTGAATAGGCCTTGCCCTCGCGCTTGGCGCGTGCCTTGGCGACATGGTCGACGCCGGGTCCGTGGCACGCTTCGCACGCGACGTTGATTTCCGCCCACGTGGTGCCGAACTTGCTGCTCCCCGCATCGAAATTCTTGCGCACGCGGGTCGAGTGGCACTCGGCGCACATGAAATTCCAGTTCTGGTTGACGCCGGTCCAGTGCAGCGTATCGCCCGCGCGGAGGTTCTGGCCGGGGTAGAGGTGGAACCAGCGCTGGCCGCCCGACGCTTTCGGCCGCGTGTCCCACGCAATTCCGAGCGCCTGCAGCTTTCCGCCGGGGAGCTCGATCAGGTACTGCTGCAGCGGCGACACGCCGAACGTGTACTTGATCTCGAAGTCCGCGAGCTTGCCGTCCGGCCCGTCGGTGCGCGCGTAGAACTTGCCATCGCGCGTCGAGAAGGTCGACGTGGTGCCCGCGTAGGCGAATTTCGCGTTGCGGAAATCGCCAAGCACGGACTTCGCGTCGGCCACCTGCATCGCCTGCCGGTGATGCGAGTGCGACCAGGTCTCGTATTCGGCGGCGTGGCATTCGCCGCACACGGCCGCGCCGACGTGGTCGCGCGCGACGGCTTGCGCGGGGCTGGCGTCTGTCGTTTGTGCGCCCGCCGGAAGCGAAAGCGCAACAAAAACCAGGAAAACTAGGGTCAGACTCGCATTTCTCGAAAGGCGGAAACTGCTTACCACACTAGAGCGAAATGCGAGTCTGACCCTAGTTTTCAGCACGGCGCCGCGCCGGCGCATCGGCGATAGCCCACGACGCCTTCGATCACGCCGCCACCGCGGTTGTTGAAGAAGTAGTCGAGGCCGATGCCGCTGCCGCCCGGGCCGGCAAAGAAGCCCGCGAAATTGCCGGCTATCAGCGACTGGCAGGCGTTGCCGGTGCAGCCGACCGAGGCGCCGGGTCCCGACGTGGAAAAGAGCCCGTTGACGATGCCCGTCGTGCCGCTCATCGTGTACGTCGCGTTGGTGAAGCCGACAGTCAGGCCGGTCAGCGCAAGCTGCGCGGTGCTGAAATTCACGTTGATCGTTCCGCCCGAGATCAGCGTCCCGGTGGTCCCCGTTCCGGAATCGGTGGGCCGCGTGCCGCCAACCGGCGCGTAGGAGAACTGGCCGGCGCCCGGCAGCGACGGCGACAGGTTGCCGTAGATGTAGTGCAGGTTGCCGCCGTTGTTGCTGACCGTGGTGCCGTCGGGCAACGTCTGGACGATCGTCGATCCCTTGCCTTCCCAGCGGCCCCAATTGAGCCCGGCCGCGGAACCGTCGCTGCCGGTGTCGACGATGTTCGCGGTCCCGACGTTCGCATCGAGCGTGCCGTTCACGAACGAGGTCAGCTGCCCATTGCCGTTCAAGCCGATGGCGAGAGCCGAATCGCGCGTGGTGTCGAGCTCGATCGTGTACCGGTCGGACCCGACGACGATCGCCTGCGGCAATTCCAGCGTGACGACGTTGCGGTCCTCCGTCACCATGTACGTGAACGGCGGTATGGGCAGCACGGGCGGCTGTACTCTTGCCGGCACGCTTGCGAACTTGACCTCGTCCGGCGCGCTCGCCGCGGCGACCGTGCGCGCGGGCAGGCGGTCCGCCAGGAAATCCGGCGGCACGAGGGACCGCTGCGGCGGCTCGCCGTCGAAGACAGCGAAGTATTCGCCGGACCGGTAGTCGGCGCTCGCGAACGGTGTCCCGACCGCCACGATGCCGTCGAACACGCCGCCGTAGAGCCCCGCCCGCGCCGTCGTGCCCTGACTCACGCATTGGCCCGGCGCGCAGATCTGCAGCGCGTAGTGCGTGCCGCGGATGCCGATCGTCGCCTGCGTGGTCAGCACCTGGTAGCGGTCCTGGTTGATCTGCCCGATGGTGCCCGTCACCGTGCGGAAGCCGCCGCGCACGAGGCGGAACACCGCGCGCTCGTTGCCCGAGGCCGTCGCGGAGAACTCGAAGGTCTCGATCCGGAACTCGGAGTCCGGCTTCAGCGCGACGAGGGCCGCATCCGAGAAGCGCACCTGCGCATGGCTCTGCGCGCCGGTGACGATCGCATCGCCGACGCTCACCTGCGACCCGCTCGCAAGCCGCACGCGGTCGGCGCCGCGCACCGCGACGACGTCCCCGACGGCCAGCACGACGCGCCCGGCCACTTGGGCGAAGGCAAGATCCGCGGCGAGGGCGAGCATCGGCAGCGCGAGCAGGGCGACGCAATGGCGGAGGGTGCGCGAACGTATCGTCATTTGTATTCGTATCGCAGCTTGAGCGCGCCGACATTGCGCGAATACTCGAACAGCGTGAGATTGGAATTGTTGCGCGCGTACTGGTATTCGACGCGCGCGCTCCAGTTGCGCGAGAAGTAATACGCGGCGCCGAGGTTCAGCGCCCAGTTGTCGTCGCGGCGGGTGACGTCGAGGATCGGATACGGCGCGTCGTAGTCGCTGCGCACGAAGGCCAGGGACGCCGTCAGCGCCCAAGCCGGCGACGGCGACACCGTCACGTCCGCGACGGCGCCATAGAGCTTGCGGCCGAGATAATCGTAGCCCTGCGTGTCGTGCTCGTCGCCGTAGTAGGCGGTCAGGTTCAGCACCGGCTGGCCCCAGGAGAGCCATTGCTGGCGGTACTGGGCAGCGACCGCGCCGTAGTCGGCGTCGCGGACCGAATTCGCGCCGGTGTAGGAAAAGTGCGCGTATTGCGGCGTCACGGAAACGAGCGATCGCTCGGTGAGCTGGTAGCGCCATTCGAGGCCGACGCCATCGCTCGAGCGGTAGCGCGAGCCGTCGACATTGATCTCCGCGTGGGCGTATGTGAGCGCAAGCCAGTTGCGGCCCGCGAGGTAGCTCACCCCTGCCGCTGCCGACCCGTTCGCGAGGTCGAATTCGGAGGCGCTGCCGTAGAACGTGCCGTTGCCGAGAAGCGAGCCGAACACGGCCCAGCCCGGCGCGAACGGATAGGTCCCCTGCACGCCGGCCGCGGCCCAGCCGAAGCCCGAGCCCTGCTTGACGCCCAGCGGCGCGACGGTCACCGCGCCGAACGTGGGCAGCGTGATGTCCGATTGCGCGACCCCGGCATTGGCGTTGCTGTCATAGCCGCCGCCGAGCTCGACGTAGCCGAAGAGCGTCGGGCGATACTGCGCCTCGCGCACGCGAAGAGCGTCGAGGTAGCGGTCGATGCCGGCCTGCACGGCCTCGGGCGGCTTCTCCTTCGCCACCGCGTCGAATTCGGCGCGGGCGCGCGGGCCGTCGCCGGCGTAGAAATAGGCGCGGGCGAGTTCGAGGCGCCCGCGCGGATCGTCCGGATAGCGCAGCACGTAGCGCTCGAGCGCGAACACGCCGATGCCCGCGCGGCCAACGTCGATGGCGGCGATGCCGCACCACAGATCGGCGCGCGGGTCGGCGTCGATCGTCGCGCAGCGCGCGTAGGCTTCCGCGGAGTTCCCGGCCTCGACCAGAGCGCGCAGGTCATCGACCGGAGCGGCGAAGGCGGCCGACGCGCAAAGCGCCAGCGTCGCGGTCGCGCACGCGAGGGTATTGCAGCGCAATGACAGGAAGCGACCCATGGGAGCTTTCGATCATAGCAAGGGGGGTGGGCCGGGGGAAGCGAAAAGTGGAAAAATGGGGTCAGACTCGACTTTCATCCGCGCGTGATCGACGGTCGCCGACGTTCGCGAAAGTCGAGTCTGACCTCACTTTTCCGTGACCCCATTTTTCCGGCTACACTCGGGGTCCCAGCATAGGTTGCGGGAGAGGGCGCGCGTGCGGCATCAGTCATTACTGGCCTATGCGAGATACCGCTGGGCGAAGATCGCCGTCGTCGTCGTGGGCGCGGCCATCGCCGCGTATGCGTTCGACCGGTCGCCGCACGGTCATTACGGCGGCAGCCCCCTCGGCTACACACTGGGGACGATCGGCGCGCTGCTGATCCTCTGGCTCACGTGGTTCGGCGTGCGCAAGCGCCGTTACAGCTCGACGTCGAGCACGCTGCTGGGCTGGCTGTCGGCGCACGTCTACCTCGGCGTGAGCCTCATCGTCATCGCGACGCTGCATGCGGGCTTCGAGGTGGGCTGGAACGTCCACACGTTGGCCTACGTCCTCATGCTGGCGGTGATCCTGTCGGGCTTCTACGGCGTCTACGCGTACCTTCGGTATCCGCGGGGAATCACCGACGTGCTGGGCGACGACACGCAGGAGTCGCTGCTCCTGAAGATATCCGACCTCGACCGCCAGATGCGCGCCCTCGCGCTGTCGCTGCCGGATGCCGTCAACCGCCTCGTCCTCGCCGCGGCGCAGGAGACGCGGATCGGCGGCGGCTTCCGGGCGCAGCTCTCCGGGCGCGACCGCAACTGTCATCGAACTGCTCAATACTAATGACGAAGAAGTTTTTCGTGAAGCTCTCGCGTTAGCGGCAGGCGGACTGCCCGGCGAAAAAACCGTCGAAGTGTTGAAAAAGATTGAAGC
>JBDTLY010000102.1:0-8983 GCA_039934535.1 Casimicrobiaceae bacterium
GCCGAGTTCAGTCATGTCCGCTCACCCCCTCTGGCCGACAAGTTTGCGCCACCGCAGGCGCAGTTGAAAAGCGCTCACGCGGGCTCCATCCCGTGACGATACTTGACCGCAATCGCCGCCGGCGAAGCCATGAAGGCGAGCATCTCACGTACCGCCTCGCGTTGCGTGGATGACGCGGCAACGCCACCCGAAAAGGTGGTCACGATCTGGATCGCAGGGGGAAGCGGTCCGAGCACATCGACACCCTCGAGTTGCATGAGCTCAGCCAACTGCTGGAACCCGAGATCCACTTTACCTTCCGCCACCAGCGTTCCGACCGGGACGCCGGGCGGCGCCTGCACGAGTCGAGGGGCGACTTCGCTCGCAATGCCCCAGCGTTCGAATAGCCGCGCGAGATGCGTGCCACTCGGGCCGGTCGAATAGCCGAGGCTCGTCGCGGCGAGCACGGCACTTCGCACGGCGTCCTCGGAGTCGATGGCGGGCCGCACGGCGCCGGCGCGGACCGCCATCGCCACGCCGGAACGGGCGAGGTCGGCGCGACTGCCCGCGACGATCCGCCCTTCCCCCACGAGTTGGTCGATCGCGTCGGATGCCAATACCACCGCATCGAACGCCTCGCCCGCACGAAGGCGCTTCGCGGCGTCGACGCCGCCGACCGACTCGAGGATGATCGACCGCGACGATAGCGTCTCGTACGCGGCGGAGAGTTCAGCCAGCACCTGGCGCATAGCCATGGAGGACACGACTTTGAGGGGGGCAGTCATGGAGGTCGGTCGAGGCGGATGCCACGTTCAGTGTGCGCTCCCGCCGGCCCCTGCGAAACCGACATTGCTACACTAGCAGTTATGCTGGAACAGCATCGAAGCCCCCGGATGTAACTGTCTTGGCGATCGCCCACCCATGGACCTGAAGCAGCTCGAGTATTTCGTCAATGTCGCCGACCTGGGCGGTTTCAGCCGCGCGGCGCGGCTCCTCGGCGTCGCCCAGCCGGCGATCAGCCGCCAGGTGCGGAGCCTCGAGGTCGAGCTGCGCCAGAACCTGCTCGTGCGCAACGGCCGCGGCGCGAGCCCAACCGAAGCCGGGAAGCGGCTGCTCGCGCACGCGCGCGGGATCCTGCAGCAGGTCGATCGCGCGCGGGCCGAGGTCGACGAGATACGGGGCGCGCCCGTGGGCCACGTCGTCGTTGGGCTGCCCCCCACGCTCGCGCGCCTGATGACCGCGCCCGTCGTGCGTGAATTCCGGCGGCGCTTTCCACGCGCGTCGCTGTCGATCGTCGAGGGATTGTCGTCGTATATGCACGAGTGGCTGCAGGTCGGGCGTATCGACATCGCCCTCCTCTACAATCCCGTGCCCTCGCCCGCGATCGATAGCCGGCCGCTGCTCGAGGAAGCGCTGTTCTTCGTTGCCCCCAAAAGAAAGGGCGCGGCGCCGCGTACGATGCCGCTGCGCGATCTGCCCCGCTATCCGCTCATCATCCCCAGCCGCCCGAACGCGATCCGGATGTTGGTGGAAACGCGCCTCGCGGGGATCGGGCAGAAGCCGCAGGTGGCGATGGAAATCGACGCCGTGTCGGCAATCCTCGAGCTCGTTGCCGAAGGACACGGCAATGCGGTGCTGTCGCCGCGCGCGCTGGAAGGCGCCGATGTCGCGCGCCGGCTCATGACGCGGCCGATCGTGCGCCCCCGCCTCGCGAGCACACTGGCGATCGCCGTTTCCGCGCAGCGTCCGTCGACGCCGCTGCAGCAGGCCGCGGTCGCCTTGATCGAAGACGCCGCACGGAGCACGATGGCGTCGCGACGCAACGGAAAATGAAATCGAGGAGTCTGCATGAACGATCATTCCCCCATCACCGACCGTAGCCTTGCCATGATCGGCTTCGGCGAAGCGGGCCGGATTCTCGCCGGCGGACTCCGCGCGTCCGGGCGCTTCGACGTCTGTGCGTACGACATCCTGATCCACGAGCCGGCGGCGCGCGGACCCATGCTCTCGGCTGCCGTCGAGCGCCAAGTGACAATGGCCGAGTCAAACCGCGAGGCAATTCACGGCGCGCGCATCATCGTGTCCGCCGTCACGGCAGCGTCGTCGACTGACGTTGCGCGCGAAACCGCGTCGGCGCTGGTTCCCGGCCAGATCTTCGCCGACCTCAACTCCGTGTCGCCGGGCACCAAGCGCGGGAACGCGAAACTGATCGAGGGTGCGGGCGGGCACTACGTCGACGTCGCCGTGATGGCGCCGCTTCCTCCATACGGACTCAAGGTGCCGATACTGCTGGGCGGCGCCAAGGCCGCCGACCTCGTCGCTCTTCTCGCGCCCGCGGGAATGAATTTCGAGATCGTCGCCGACGACATCGGCACGGCGTCGGCGATCAAGATGTGCCGCAGCGTCATGATCAAGGGGATGGAAGCGCTGGTCGTCGAATGCCTGCTCGGCGCGCGGCACTACGGCGTCGAGGATCGCGTGCTGGCATCGCTCGAGGAGACGTTCCCGCAGATGAAATGGGACGAGCGCGCCGACTACCTCGTGAGCCGCGTCGTCGTGCACGGTCGGCGGCGGGCGGCCGAAATGCGTGAAGTCGCGGTGACGATCCGCGAAGCCGGGCTCGAGCCGTTCATGGCCGGCGCGACGGCGGAGTGCCAGGACCGCATTTCCGATAGCGTCGACGCCGGCGCGGGTTCCCGTGCCGCGGGCAGCGAATTCTCGTGGCGGGAATTCGCGGATACGCTCGCCAGGCGCCGCACGAAAGCGAACAGCCCGATCTTGTAGATCAGGGCATGGGCGGCGCAAGTCCGCCCAGGTAAGTGCGCACACCGGAGTCGCCAACGAGAGTGTCGTAGTCGGCAAATTGCGCAAGACGGCCGCGCTGCACGAAAATGAAGGAATCGCACGCCTCGCGCAGGATTTCAAGGTGGAACGGCTCGTTGGGATGCAAGCAAAGAAAGACGAGGTTGCCCTTCTCCCGCAGCTGCGCGAAAAACGCCAGCATGAAGCCGATATAACCGTCCTGGATCGCGAACTGGGGCTCGTCAAAGAGATGGACGCATGGCCGGTCGCGGTTCGCGCGCTCCAGCAGGAACGACGGCACGGTCTTGCGGAAGGCGCGGACCTGGTAGGACTGGTGGTAATGGATGGCGAGCCGGTCGCGCTCGCGGTAGCGAATGCGGTGGATGTCGCGGCCCTCGACGAGAACGCGTCCCGCGCTCGGCCGGTTGCTGCCGGTGACAAGCTCGAACAGCGTCGTCTTGCCCGAGCCGTTGGGACCGAGCAGGCCGATGGTGCGCGGCGCGTCGACCGTGAAATCCGCTTCGAGTCGGAACGTCTCGCGCCGCGGCCAGCCCGGCGCGTGGTAGCGCTTGACGAGCGATTCGACGCACAGCAGGGGCGAAGCCATCAGTCGATCCCGAGCCACGCGCGGCGGGCCGCTGCGTCGTCGCGCAGCGTCGCGGCGGGTCCCGAATGAACGATGCGGCCCAGGCGCATCACGAATACGCGGTCCGCGATGTCGAGCACCGTGCGCACATTCTGGTCGACGACCAGCGTGGCCACGCCTTCGCTTTTCAGACGGCCGATCGTGCGCATGACATCCTGCACGACCTTGGGGGCGAGGCCTTGCGACGGCTCGTCGAGCAATACAAGCCCCGGCCCGCCGATCAGCGCGCGCGAAATCGACACCATCTGCAGCTCGCCGCCGGACAGGTTCTCGCATTCGCGCGGCAGCAGATGCGGCAGCGCGGAAAAGACTTCGCAGCATTCGTCGATCGTGTAACTGCGATACGCGGTGCGCTTGCGCGCTATCGACAGGTTGCGCGCGACGGTAAGGGAGGGCACGACGCGGCGGTCGTCGGGCACCCAGCCAATGCCCTTTCGCGCGATCTCGTGCGTCGGCAACCGGGTGATGTCGGCATCCCCGAACGAGATGACGCCGCCGCGCGCCGGCGTGAGGCCGAGGATCGAACGCAGCGTCGTCGTCTTGCCGGCGCCGTTGGGGCCGAGGAGCGCGACGACTTCGCCGGCGGCCACATCCAGCGAAACCCCGAACAGCACCTGCGTTTCGCCGTAAAAGGTGTCGATGCCTTCGATCCGCAGCATCATGCGGCTCCCAGCGCGGAGCGCTGCACCCAGGGATTTCCGCGCAACGCGGCGGGCGTTCCCGACGCGATCACCTGGCCCCAGTGGATGACGTGCAGCGTGTCGACGAGGCCGAACAGAAACTGCATGTCGTGCTCGATGACAACGAGCGTCAGGGTCCGCTTGAGCTCGGCGACCAGCTCGGCGAGGCGCGCGGTGCCCTCGACGCCAAGACCGGACGTCGGCTCGTCGAGGAACAGGATGCGCGGTTCGGTCGCCAGCGCCAGCGCGATTTCCAGCGCGCGCCGCTCGCCGTAGGCAAGGTCCTTCGCCCTCACCCGCTCACGGCCTGTCAATCCAACCCGTGCGAGCAGCCCCGCGGCCCGGTCCTGAGCCGCTACGTCCCGGGCCCGGTCGCGCCAGCCGTCGAATGTGCGCGCCCGCATTGCCGGCAGCGCCACGATGACATTGTCCAGCGCCGTTTCCTGATCGAACAGGCTGATGGCCTGGAACGAGCGCGCGACACCGCGGCGCGCGATCTCCGCCGGCGACTGGCCGGCTATATCGACGCCATCGAGCAACACCCGCCCTCGATCCGGCGCGAAATGCCCGGTGAGCAAATTGAAGCACGTCGTCTTGCCGGCGCCGTTCGGACCCATGATGCCGGTAAGCGTCCCTTCGTCGAAGGCAAGGTCGATCCGCTCCAGCACGACGCGGTCGCCAAAGCGCTTGTGTAGCCCCTCTGCGACGAACAGCGTCATGGCGGCGCGCCCCGCCGGTGAATGATGTCGCCGAAGATGCCAGCGAGGCCCTCCGGTTTCCACAGGACGACCGCCATGAACAGCAGCCCGTACCAGAGCAGCCACGTTTCGGTGTAGGCCCCGAGCAGGTCGCGGGCGAGGATGAAGAAGGCCGCGCCGATCAATGGCCCCCAGAAGCTCGTCAGCCCACCGCCGATCAGCACCATCATCACGACGAAGCCCGACTGGTGCAGGCTCATCACATTCGGATACGCGGACTGCTGCGCAAGCGCGAACAGCGCGCCGGCGAATCCCGCTATCGCCGCTGAAACGACGAACACGAGCCATTTGCAGAGCCAGACGCGATAGCCGAGGAAGCGCGCGCGCATCTCGTTCTGGCGGATGCAGGCGAGCGCCCGACCGAAGGGCGAGTGGACGAGGCGCCAGCAAAGCCAGACGACCAGCACCAGTGCGACCACGCAAAACTCGAGCAGCGCTTCGTTGGACTTCAGCGGGAAGGCCATGAGACCGAAATCCGCGGCCGGGCGCTTGAG
Organism: Casimicrobiaceae bacterium; assembly: GCA_039934535.1. Classification (GTDB taxonomy): domain Bacteria; phylum Pseudomonadota; class Gammaproteobacteria; order Burkholderiales; family Casimicrobiaceae; genus CAIWHR01. The sequence goes on from JBDTLY010000102.1 coordinate 5,360, forward strand.
ATTGAGCAGGCCGTCCTCGCCGCCGGTGACCGAATGCCATTTGATCGCGACGAACCAGAACACCTGACCGAAGGCGATGGTCAGCAGCGCGTAGTAGATTCCGCGCCGATGGGAAATGAAGGCGCCGACGACGGCTCCCGCGAGCGCGGCGGCGAGGATGGCGCCCGCGAGGTCCAGCCACAGATTGCCGGTGATGCCTTTCTGCAGCAGGCCGAACGCATAGGCGCCGACGCCAAAGAATGCGCCGTGGCCGAACGAAGGCAGGCCGGAATGACCGAGCAGCAGGTTGTAGCCCTGCGCATAGATCATCCAGATCGCGATCTCGAGCGCAAGGTACGGGTAGAGCCCGACCCGCGCAAACCACCACGGCGCCGTTCCGAGCGCCAGCGCCAGCGCCACGAGCGGCAGCGGGATGCGCGCAGCGGGTGCGGTGCGGTAGGCGGTGAGCGGCATGGGGCTGGAACGGGCGGGCAATTTCTGTTCTAATCGCGCTTACGGTAGAATAAACGTTCCGTCGCCGCAAGACCAGCGGCGCGCAACGGCAGCGGACCCGGGAAGGCAGGCCGCCGATGGCGGGTGTCACGCGCTACGAGCATCTCGCGAAGTCGATCACGGACGCCTACCCCGGCCTGCCGGCGCGCCTCCAGGACATCGCGCGCTTCGCGCTCGGCAATCCCGACGCGCTGGCCCTTGGCACGGTCGCCCACGTTGCCCGCGAAGCGCGGGTGCCCCCCTCGGCCGTCGTCCGTTTCGCCAACGCACTCGGTTTCACCGGCTTTACCGACCTCCAGAAAATCTATCGCGAACGCCTTGTTGCGCGTTCGGCAACCTATCGCGAGCGCATCGAGACGCTGCGCCGCGACGGGCGCGACCGCGGAAGCGTGATGGCGCCGCTGGTGGCCTCCGCAATTGTCGACCTCGAGCGGCTGCGCGAGCACGAGCAACCCGACAAGCTGCGCGAGGCGGCATCGTTGCTGCTTGCGGCGGGCACCGTTTTCCTGCTGGCGCAAAGGCGCGCGTTCCCGATCGCCTCCTACCTTTCGTATGCGCTGGCGCAACTCGAATTGCCGGCGCTCCTGCTCGACAACGTCGGCGGAATGCTGCGCCAGCAGGCGGCGGCAGCGCGGCGCGACGACGTCCTTGTCGTCGCCAGCTTCCGCAACTACTCGCCCGACGTGATCGAAACGGCCGACCATTGCGCAGCGCGCGGCGTGGCCGTCGTCGCCATCACCGACCAGCCGGTGTCGCCGCTCGCGCGCGCCGCCCGCGTGCGCTTCGACGTCGGCGACGACCTGGCGCAACCATTCCGCTCGCTGGTGGCGCCGCTGTGCGTTGCGCAGGCGCTGGTGATGGCCGTCGGTTATGCCATGGCGGAACAGCGGCCCGCGCGGCGCCGGGCCGCGGCACGCTTGACACCGGCGCAACGCAAAACAATCATTCCGCGCTGACAAAGGACGGAACGAACGGGTGTTTGCTCAAACAATGCCAAGGAGGAGTCACCATGAACGAGCATGAGAAGCGCGACCCGCAAGACAAGATGGCAACGCAATTGCCGACTACGGGAACAACGCGGCGTTCGCTGCTGCAGGCGCTGACGCTGGGCGCCGGCGCGGCGACGTTCTTCGGGCCGTGGAAGGTGAATCACGCATGGGCGCAGGCAGCGCAGAAGAAGCCGCTGGTGATCGGCCTCACGATGGACTCCAGCGGGCAGTACGCGGCGAGCGGCATGGACGAGCGGCTCGGCGCAATGATGGCGATCAAGGAATTCAACGCCAAGGGCGGCGTCCTCGGCCGGCCGATCGAGGCGATCCATATGGACTCGGAAACGACGCCCGCGACCGGGTCGCGCGTCGCCGAGCGCCTGATAACGCGCAATGACGTGACGTATCTCGTCGGCGGGCTCCATTCCGGCGTCGCCAATGCCATTTCGCAGGTCGCGCAAAAATACGGCTGCATCTACCTCAACACCAATTCGAGCTCGCCGACCGAAGCCGGTAAGGACTGCCACCGCGTCAAGTTCGTCTGGGACGGCAACGGCACGAACTTCGCGCTCGCGATCGTCAAGAACGCGATGGCGGTCAACGGCAAGAACTGGGTGCTGCTGACCAACGACTATGTCTGGGGCCACAGCACCGCCAAGGCGATGCGCACGATCGTCGAGGCCAACGGCGGGAAGATCGTCGAGGAGCTCCTGGTGCCGCAGAACACGCGCGACTTTTCGTCGTACTTGCTCAAGATCCAGCAGATCAAGCCTGCGGTGGTGGCCTCCGCCGTCGGCGGCGACGACATCAAATCGCTGCGCCAGCAGGTCGTCCAGCTCAAGATGAGCAAGAGCCCGGCGTGGATCAACAATCAGCAGGATTGGCCCGACGTCTACGGGCTGGGGCCGGAAGCGATCTTCGGCGTGTTCGGCACCAACTGGTACTACCGGCTCGACCTGCCCGGCGTCAAGGAATTCGTCGCGGCGTACCAGGCGACCTATCCCGGCGTGCAGATCAAGGTCCCCGGTAACACCTATTACAACGGCTACATGGCGACACGCGAATTGCTGCGCGCGACCGAGCGCGCGGGCTCGACCAACAACATCAAGGTCATCAAGGAGCTCGAAAACCTCAAGGTGTCCGCGCGCGACCGCATGCAGGATTTCGACGCGTACATGAATCCCGCGACGCACCAGTTGCAGCAAACGATTTACATGGCGACCTACAACGACACGCCGGCCGAGAAGGACGACATCTTCCGGATCCTGGCCAAGCTGCCGCCGAAGGAGGTCGAGGATCCCGAAGCGGCCGCGGCATGCAAGCTGGAATCGTACGACGCGACGCCGACGTACGAGCAGTAAGGGCAAGCGAGTCACGGGGCGGGACGCTCGAATCCACGGCATTTCGCCCCGGAATTTCCGATGTCGTCCCTCCTGCCCCACCTCGTCAACGGCGCATCGCTCGGGCTGCTGTTCGCGCTGATCGCCCTCGGGTTCATGCTGGTCGTGAGCCTGATGGAGACGATCAACCTCGCGCACGGTTCGTTCTTCGCATTGGGGATGTACATTGCGCTGACGATCATCGCGCCGCCATCGTCGACGCCGTGGGTGTCCGTCGCGGGCTGGGGGGAATTGCCCTTGGTGTGGCGCTACGGCATCGCGCTGGTGCTGGCGCCACTCGTCGTCGGCGCGGCCGGCGTCGTGCTCGAAGTTGCCTTGCGGCGCACCTACGGCAAGGACCCGCTGTACGGACTGCTGTTGACGTTTGGTGCCGCACTGGTTATCGAGGAGATCATTCGCGCGTTGTGGGGATCGACCGAAAAGGAGCTGCCGCTGCCGGCCGCGATCACCGGCGCGTTTTTCGTCGGCGATCTGGCATGGTCGAGCTACCGGGTATTCGCCTGCGGCTTTGCGGCGCTCGCGATCGGAGCGCTCTGGCTGTTCCTTGAAAGGACACCGTACGGTGCAATCATCAAGGCGGGCGCGTACGACGCGGAGATCGTGCGCGCGCTCGGCATCAATCTGTCGCGGCTTCGGCTCGCGGTGTTTGCACTCGGCGTCGCGCTGGCCGGGCTCGCGGGCGTCGTGATGGCGCCGATCTGGGGGATGCGTCCGCACGTCGGAGTCGACGCGGTTGTTCCCGC
>JBDTLY010000103.1:0-8963 GCA_039934535.1 Casimicrobiaceae bacterium
GCGCTCGTGCGCCTCGTCGACGATGATCGTGTCGTACGCCGCGAGCAGCGGATCGCCCTGCGTCTCCGCAAGCAGGATGCCGTCGGTCATCAGCTTGACGAACGCGTCGGGCTTCGTGTGATCGGCGAAGCGCACCTTGTACCCCACCGCGTCGGCCGCGCCGGCGCCGAGTTCCTGCGCGATCCGCGCCGCGACCGTGCGGGCGGCGATCCGGCGCGGCTGCGTGTGGCCGATCAGCCCACGATCCCCACGTCCGAGCGCCAGACAGATCTTGGGCAGTTGCGTCGTCTTGCCGGACCCCGTCTCGCCGCAGACGATCACCACCGGGTTGTCGCGAATCGCCGCGGCAATCTCGTCGGCGCGCTGCGCGACCGGCAGCTCGCCGGGATAGGTGATGACCGGACGGCGCGCGGCGCGCGCGGCGCGGCGCTCGATCGACCGCAGAATCGCTGCGGCGATCTTCTCCCATTCGGCTGCGGCGGCATGGCCGCGGCGCGCGCGCTCGATGCGGCGCGCGAGCGTCTGCGCGTCGGCGGCCATCGCCAGCGGAAGTTGCGCGATGAGATCGGGAGCGGGCGAGGAGTAGGCCATGACGGGGACGAGGGCGGCGCGGATTCTACCCCGCCGCTGCAGGTGGGGTTATGATCCCGCCCATTCGCGCCCCGCTCCACGCGTCCCTGCCACGCCGATTCCGGAGGATTTGCCATGACCCGCTCCGTTCGCTCCCCCTTGCTCGCCGTCGCGCTCGCCACCGCATTCGCGTTGCTCGCCTCCGCCGCCGACGCGAAGACGCTGCGGTGGGCCGGCCGCGGCGACATGCAGACCACCGATCCGCATTCGCAGAACGAAGGCTTGACCAACAACATCAACCAGCTGGTCTACGAATTCCTCGTCGTTCGCGACAAGAAGCTCGGCATCAAGCCGGCGCTCGCCGAATCGTGGACGCAGGTGAACCCCACGACCTGGCGCTTCAAGCTGCGTCCGGGGGTCAAGTTTCACGACGGCACGCCGTTCACCGCCGACGACGTCGTGTTCAGCTTCGAGCGCGCGCGCTCGGACACTTCGCAGCTGCGCGCCTATGCCAACGCGTCCGGAATTCCGAAGAAGATCGACGACCTCACCGTTGAGTTCACGACCAACGGGCCGAATCCCGTCGAGCTCGAGCACATCAACACGATCAACATCATGAGCAAGGCATGGTGCGAGAAGAACCGCGCGACCAAGCCGCAGAATTACACGCAGAAGGAGGACATGATCACCGCGCACCAGGCGAACGGCACCGGCGCCTACATGCTGAAGGCGCGCGAGCCCGACATCAAGACGGTCCTGACCAAGAATCCGAACTGGTGGGGAATCAAGGAGGGCCGCTTCGAAGGCAACGCCGACGAGGTCGTCTACACGCCCATCGTTTCCGACGGCACGCGCGTGGCCGCGCTCATCTCCGGCGAGGTCGACCTCATCAACGACCCGCCGCCGCAGGACGTCCCGCGGCTTTCGCAGACGCCCGGCATCAAGGTGCTCGAAGGGACGGAAAACCGCATCGTCTTCATCGGCATGGACCAGGCGCGAGACGAACTCCTCTACTCGAACGTGAAGGGCAAGAACCCGTTCAAGGACAGGCGCGTGCGCCAGGCGCTCTACCAGGCGATCGACATCGGCGCGATTCAGAAGAACACGATGCGCGGCCTCGCGCAGCCCTCGGGCGCACTGCTGCCCTCGCCGCTGCAGACCACGCCGGAGCTGGAGAAGCGGCTGCCGTTCGACAAGGGGGCGGCGAAGAAGCTGATGGCCGACGCGGGCTACCCGAACGGCTTCGAAGTGACGCTCGACTGCCCGAACAACCGCTACGTGAACGACGAAAAGATCTGCCAGGCGCTGGCCGCGATGTGGAGCCAGATCGGCGTGACGACGCGCGTCAACGCGATGCCGCGCGCGAACTACTTCCCCAAGCTCGAGAAGACCGACACGAGCATGTACATGCTGGGCTGGGGCGGCGCGACGACCGACGGCATCTTCGTCCTGCAGCCGGTGCTGTCGACCTTCAACGGCAAGGGCGACGGCGACTACAACTACGGCCGGTACACGAACGCGAAGCTGGACGAATTGACCGCGAAGATCAAGACCAACGTGAACGCCGCGGAGCGGCTGAACCAGATTCACGAGGCGCTGCTCGCGCACAATGCGGAGGTCAACCACCTGCCGCTGCACCGGCAGGTGATTCCGTGGGCGGCGCGCAGCAACGTGACCGCCGTGCACCGCGCCGACAACAACGTGATCCCTTACTGGGTCACGATAAAGTAGCGGCGTCGGACGCCGCCGCCCTTTCCCGCGCACGCTGCAGGTAGATCGTGGCCGCCCATGCGACGGCGACGGTGACGACGATCGCGATCGCCGCATTGACGAGCGCCCCGGTCCCGCCTTTCCGCAGCGCGCCTTCCACGAAGTCGAGCGCGGCGCCGGTCGCGACGAACGCTGGCACCGCAAGCGCGTCGAAGCGCAGCAGCGCATAGACCACCGCGACCATCGCGGCGCCTTCGAGCGCGCCCGCGGCGCCCGCGACGAGGGCATCCCGGGCGCCTGCCTGACCCAGCGTGGCGAAGATCGCGATCGCGATGCACGCAGCGAGCCAGCCTCGGCGCTGCCAGCCTCCCGTCAGCTGCCCGAGCCAGTGCAGGAGATACAGCGCGACGCCGATCGCGAAGAGCGCGCGTGTTCCGGCGAGCGCGGCACCCAGCCACGGCAGCGCCAGCGACTCGACGCCGAACGCCGGCCACCGCGGCGCCGATTGCGGCAGCAGACCGGCGGCGATCGCGCCGACCCCCGCCACGAAGCACGCCGCCGCAACGCCCGCCGTCCACGCGGGCACGCGTGACGCCTCCGCCCGCGGGCGCTCGCGCGTCGCGGCGAACGCGCCGACGCCGGCCGCGAGCCCGAGCAGCAGCGCGGCGACCAGGCCGCCCGCCAGCGCCGAGGCGAACGCGAACACTGCCTGCGTCACGACGGGCTCGGTGGTGCTGAAGCCCATCGCGAGCACCGGCCACATGTTCGCCGCGCCGACAACGCTCGCGGCAAACGCGATGGCGGCGACGCCGCCAAGCGCGCGGGTGTCGCGCCGGTGATGCGCCCAGTCGATCACGGCCATGACGAGCGCGGCGAGCCCTGAAATGCCCAGCACGGCGGCAAGCGCCATCCGCATAAACAAGGTCCGTCCGTCACGCTCGCTGTCGGCGCGTTGCCACTCCTCGGGCACCAGAACATAGCGGCCGTAGCCTGCGATCTCGTCACCGGCGATCGACACGACGACGCGCGCCTCGCCGTCGGCGCCCACGACGGCATCGGGCTCGGCAAACGTGAATTCCCAGTCGGCGCGATTAGGCAACTGCTTCTCCCTGGTGCCGACGTCCTTCAGCCGCGACGGGTCGAGACCAAACCGCTCGCGCACGGTCCGCCTTGCCAGCGCCTCCGCTTCGGCTTGCGCAAGGTGTGCTCCCGGCCGCGATTCCGGCAGCAGGTGCTTGATCTGGCGCACGACGCCGCGGCCGTCGATCGTCACCCGCCATTCCTCCGCGCGCTCCGCGACGTCGCCGTCGAAGCGCGCATAGCGAATGTCCCAGAGCGGCGGCGGAAGCGTTGTGCCAACGAGTTTTGCGTAGGCGTCGCGTCCGGCCTCGCGCCAGACGAATTTGTGCCCTTGCCAGCGCCCCGGATCGTCGGACGCCAGCAGGACCATCGAGGCCCGGCGCCATTCCGGACTCAGCGTGACGCCACGGGAGGCCAGCGCGGCGTCCGCGATGGGCAGGACATCATCGCGCGACAACGCGAGCCCGGGCACGTCGGCGCGAAACGGCGTTGCGAGCGCCCATGCGGCGAGACCGGCGGCGCCGAGTGCCGGAAGCGCTCGCTGGAATTTCGCCACCCAGCCCGCGACCGCGGAATCGGTCGCCGCCGGAACGCCACGCACCGTTGGCGGCGCGGCGGACGGCCGCCATGCGCCGTTACGCAAGGCCCCGGGCAGCGCCCCCCACGCTCCGCCTGCCATCCGCCGTCCGATGACGATCGCAAGCGGAACGAGCCCTGCGGCAATGACGAGCACGCGCGAGACCTGGGCATCCGGCGTGTCGGCGACGAACAAGGGAATGGACATCAGCGCGAGGTCGAACAGCGTATGCAGGACGATCGTCGGCACGAGGCCGAAGCGAAGGAAGACGAGCCCCCACAGGATCGCGGGCACGAAGAGCTCGACGAGCCGCGAGTACGACGGGAAGCCCGGATAGTTGGCGTGGCCGCCGCCGAACACGAGCGCCTGCACGACCATCGCGAGGGCAATCGCCGCGCCGCGATGACCGTAACGTTGCCCGATCAGTGCCGCGAGCGACAGCGGGACCGCGCGGAACAGGCACTCCTCCATCGAGCCCGCGAGCAGCGAATTGGCGATCGGCGCCAGCGCCGGCACGGCGCTACCGAGGATGTTGGGATCGGTCAACGACTCCGACGGCTGCCACCACCCGAGGTAGCGGTTCGTCGCGTAGTAGAACGCCGCGACCAGCGCGAGCTCGAGGGGAACGAACAGGTAGCCGCCGATCGTCCGGCCGAGGATCGCCGTCGTCGGCGCCGCGTCGCGGGACCACACGCGCCAGAGCTGCGGATGATCGGGAAACGCGCAGCGGGAGAGGCTTTCGGCCGCCATGAACACGAGCGCGAGCATGAGCCCGCCGCCGACCGTGGCGAGCGCCGCCGCGCCGATCTGCCGCAACCAGAAGCTCGTCGTCGACTGGGCCGTGTCGAAAGCGAACCACGCGGCGGGCGCCTGGGCGAACGCGGCAGCACCAAGCAGTCCGCCGACGACGAGTCCCGCGATCAGCGCCGGCCGCCACAGCAGCAAACGGCGGCGCAATAGCCACATGACGCCGAGCAGGCAACCGCCGACGCCGTAGAGGATCGCGGTGGTGAGCGTCGCGGCGCTCGCGATGGCGTCGTTCGCGCTGCGGAGCTCGGCGTAGCGGCGATCAAACGACTCGGGGACGAAGACATAATTCGTGACCTCCGTCAGCGCATTGCCGGCGACCGAAAGCCGCAGGCGGAAGCGCGACTCGGCGATATTTCCGTTCGTGCGCTGGTAGACAAAACCGTGGTCGACCCGGCCCGTCGTGCGGGTCTGCTGCGTGCTGTCCCGCAGTTCGAACTGGCTGAATTCGACGCCCCAGTCGTCGCGCGCGCCCGCCTCCGCGAGACGGCGCGCAGCGTCGCGATCGAGGGCGAGGCCGGCCGGATCGGCGGGCACGTAGCTCTCGGGCAGCTTGCGCGCGAATCCCCAGGGCGTACCGTCGGGACGAAAACGGACAAGCGCTTCGGCGGTCTCGCCGGGCTCGAACAGGCGCACCTCCCACCAGTACGGCGCAAACGTGTCGCTCGCGACCAGCGCCGCGAACGCCGCCTTGCCGCCCCCTTCGAGCTCGACGTAATTCTGCGTCTCCTGGTCGTGCGCGAACCGCGCGGCGGTGCGCGCGCCTTCCGGCGCGAGCCCGAGACGCCCCGCGATCTCGCCGGCCTTCGCGATGGCCTCGACCCGCCCCAGCGTGATGTCGAGGTGGACGAGCGGAATCGCGAGCGGGAAGAGGCGCCACGCGACAACGAGCGCCACGGCCGCCGCGAGCGAATAGGCGACCCAGAACGACGTCCGGCGCGTCAGCGCATCGGAAGTCATGCGGCGGAGGCCATCACGAGCGCAACTGGACCACGCCGCGGTCTGCGAGCGCGGCGATCGCCTCGTCCGTCATGCCGAGGCGGTCGCGCAGGGTTGCCGCGGTGTGCTCGCCCAGCAACGGCGGCGGACGATCATAGGCGAGCGGCGTCGCGGAAAAACCGAGCGGCGCGCGGACTTGCGGCACCGTCCCGGCCAGCGGATGCGGCAGATCCCGGCGCAGGCCGCGCGCAATCACCTGCGGATCCGCGAAGACCTGGTCGAGCCGGTTGATCGGCCCGCAAGGGATGCCGAGCGGCTCGAGCGCGTCGAGCCATGCCTTCTGCGATCGCCCCCGCACGACCGCGGCGATCAGCGGCACGAGCGCTTCGCGATTGCGCACGCGATCGGCGTTCCTCGCGAAGCGCGCATCGACCGCCCATTCGGCATTGCCGGCAACCGCGCAGAATTTCGCGAACTGGCCGTCGTTGCCGACCGCGAGGATGAGGTGCCCGTCGGCACACGCGAAGACGTTGTAGGGCACGATGTTCTGGTGCGCGTTGCCGACGCGCGCAGGCGGCGTCCCGGTGACGAGATAGTTGTGCGACATCGTCGCCATCATCGCCACCGCCGAGTCGAGCAGGCAGCTGTCGATCCATTGCCCCTGCCCGGTGCGGTCGCGGTGCGCGAGCGCCGCCTGGATCGCGACGGTTGCATACATGCCGGTCATGAGATCCGAGATGGCCACGCCGGCCTTTTGCGGCCCGCCGCCCGGCAGGTCGTCGCGCTCGCCCGTCACGCTCATGAAGCCGCTCATGCCCTGGATGATGAAGTCGTAGCCGGCGCGATCCGCGTGCGGCCCGTCCTGGCCGAAGCCGGTGATCGAGCAATAGACAAGCCGCGGATTCTGCGCGGCGAGACTCGCGTAATCGAGGCCGTATTTCGCGAGCCCGCCGACCTTGTAGTTCTCGACCAGCACGTCGGCCTGCCGCGCGAGGTCGCGAACGATTCTCTGCCCGTCAGCGGTGGTGAAATCCACCGCGACCGAAAGCTTGCCGCGATTGCAGCACAGGTAGTACGCCGCTTCGCTGGTGTCGCGCCCTGCGGCATCCTTGAGATACGGCGGGCCCCACGCGCGGGTGTCGTCGCCGCTGCCTGGCCGCTCGATCTTGACGACCGTCGCGCCGAGGTCGGCGAGCAGCTGCGTGCACCACGGTCCCGCGAGCACGCGGGAGAGGTCGAGAACCGTGAGGTGCGCGAGCGGCCCGGCCACGCGTCGCTCGGTCGCCGCGCAGGCTATCGCGCCGCGCCGACCAATTCCGGAATGCGGCGCTCGATCTCGCCCTGCGTCAGCGTCTTCAAGGCCGAATATTTCTTTTCGCCGTCGAGCGCGTCCCACGTGCCCTTCGACATTGCGGCGGAATACGCGGTCCCGGCGACCACCGGCTGCTGCGCCAGGATGGCACCCGTTTGCGTATCGATGAGCACCAGCTGGAGGTTGGCGAACACGCCGAGAAAGCCGGGGATCGGCTCCCGATCGACCGTCGCATCGCCGATATAGAGGCCGAGGCCCGCGACACTGCCGCTGCCGCGATACCCGTTGTACGTCAGGAACTGCGGCTCGGCCCGGTACGGCAGGATGAGGAGCAATCGCGAATCGGGCGTCGGAGGCGCCGCCTTCGCGACCCAGGCGACGAGCGAGCGCGCTTGTTCGCTGTCCGCCTTGATCAGGGCGTCGCCGACCGAATAGATGGCCCGGTTGGCACGGAGCATCGTTACGGCAGCGCCGGCCCGGGCCTTGCGGATCGCCCCCTCCGCCGCGACCACGGCAATGTCATCGAACGCGGACTCCGCGACCGGAACGGCCAAGTAATCATCCTGGTCGAGATGGCTGCCGGTCTGCGGGCCCTGCCTTGCAATCGTGAGATGGTCGCCGACGAGCGAGAGCACCTGATAGCTCTCCGCGGCAAGTGCGTTTCCAATCCACGCTGCGAAGGCGAGGCCCACGAACCCGAAGCGAAGCGAACGGGAACTCCGATGAGCGAGTGCATTCATCTTCGACTCCTCATGGTTTGCCTGGCAGGCACGGTCACCACCGCCGCCACGATACCAGAGCGCGGTCACAGCTTGCGCGCCGCGAGCATTCTGGGAAGCGTGCTTTCTATTTCGCGGCTCATGAGATTGATCAGCTCGGACTCCTTGCGTGCGTCCGAGAGCGCATTCCACGGCTTCCGGTCCTTGCCGTCGGCGGTGGGAAACGTCGCACCGACGACCACCCGCTCGCGCGCCTCGACGGTCTTGGTCGACAGATCGATCACGGCAATCTGGAAGTTCGCGAACAAGCCGAGGAATCCGATGCCAGATTCGCCCGCGTCGTTCTTCAATGGCGTGGAGGCATCGAGATAGAAGCCCAAGCCAGCGACCATGCCAGTGCCACGATAATCGCGATCGGTCTTCAGCATCGGCTCCGAGCGGTACGGCGTGATCAGCACCAGATGGGCGTCCGCTGGAGAGTCGGCCAGCGACGTGACGAGCGTAAGCAGCTCCCTGACGTCGACCGCATCCGTGGAAAGCCAGGAATCGCGCAGGGCATAGACCTTCGGATCGCGCGAACGCAGCATCGAGGTCGTCGCGTTCGGGCGCGCTGCGTGGATGGCCTTGTCCACGGCGATCAGCGCGGCGTTGTCGAACCCCGGTTCCTTGATCTGCACGAAAGTTGTCTTGTTCTGGTCGATGCGGCTGCCGGTCTGCTGCTGCTGGCCAACGATCGTGATGCGATCGCCGATGAGCGGCAGGATGAGGTAGCTTTCCGCGAACGCCTGGCCCGCCCATGCGGCAAGGGCGGCGCCGAGCAGCGCCGCGCACGGCAACCCGCGGAACCAGCGAAGAGGGACGTTCGTTCCCATCGCGCGTTGCCGGTACCTCGATCAGGACTTCAGCGCCATCAGCACTTCGTCGAGCATCTTCTTGGCATCGCCGAACAACATGCGGTTGTTGTCCTTGTAGAACAGCGGATTGTCGACTCCGGCGTAGCCGGACGCCATGCTGCGCTTCATCACGATCGACGTCTTCGCCTTCCAGACCTCGAGCACCGGCATGCCGGCGATCGGGCTCGCCGGATCCTCCTGCGCCGCCGGGTTGACGATGTCGTTCGCGCCGATGACGATCGCGACGTCGGTGTCGGGGAAGTCAGCGTTCAACTCGTCCATCTCGAACACGATGTCGTAGGGCACCTTCGCCTCGGCCAGCAGCACGTTCATGTGGCCCGGCATGCGGCCCGCCA
>JBDTLY010000104.1:0-8954 GCA_039934535.1 Casimicrobiaceae bacterium
TCGCTCGCTCCCCCTTGCCTTCGGCCGGGGCCCCGGCTCGCCGCTCGCGCCGCTACATCATGCCGAGCAACTTCGGCAGCCAGATCGACAGCCCCGGCCAGTAGGTGACGGCGCCCAGGAAACAGAGCATCGTCACGAGCCATGGCCACACGGCAATCGTGAGCTCGGTGATGCCCATCTTGGCAATGCCCGAGGCGACATATAGGTTGAGCCCCACAGGCGGGTGGCACATGCCGACCTCCATGTTGACCACCATCATGATGCCGAAATGCACGGGATCGATGCCGAGCTTCATCGCGACCGGGAACAGGATCGGCGCGAAGATCAGCACGATCGACGACGGCTCCATCACGTTGCCGGCGAGCAGCAGGACGACGTTGACCACCAGCAGGAACACGATCATGCCAAAGCCCTTGTCGAGCATCCACTCGGCCATCGCCTGCGGAATGTTCTCCGAGGTCATGAGGTAGCTGAACATCACCGCGTTGGTGATGATGTAGAGCAGCATCGCGCTCATGTTGGCCGAGTCGAGCAGGATCTGCGGCACCTTGGACAGCGGCATGTCCTTGTACACGAACACCGCGACCAGGAAGGCGTAGACAGCGCTCATCGCGGCCGCTTCGGTCGGCGTGAAGATGCCGCTGTAGATACCGCCGATGACCACGACGACCAGCAGCAGGCCCCAGGCGCTCTCGCGGAAGGTCAGCCAGCGCTGCAGCCACGACGCCTGCGGCTGGCGCGGGTAGTTGTTCTTGCGCGCGCGCCACCATGTCGTCAAGCCGAGCAGCGTGGCGAGCACGAGGCCGGGGATGATGCCGGCGATGAAGAGCGCGCCGACCGAGGTATTGGTCGCCACCGCGTACATGACCATCACGATCGACGGCGGGATCAGGATGCCCAGCGCGCCGGACGTCGTGATGACGCCGGCGCCGAAGCGCGGCGGGAAGCCCTGTTTGACCATCGCCGGCAGGAGGATCGCGCCGATCGCAACCACCGTTGCCGGCGAGCTTCCCGACACGGCGGCGAACAGCGCGCAGGCCATGACGCCCGCCAGCCCGAGACCGCCGTGCCAATGGCTGATCATCGCCGCGGCAAAGTTGATCATCCGGCGCGCGACGCCGCCGTGGGTCAGGAAGTTGCCGGCGAGGATGAAGAACGGGATCGCCATGATCTCGAACCTCTCGATGCCGGTGAAGAGCTTCAGCGCGACCGACTCGATCGGCACGTTGGTCATCGCGAACAGGTACGTGAGCACGGTGAGGCCGAGCGAGATCGAGATCGGCATGCCGGTCAGCATCAGGCCGAGCAGCAGCGCGAAGATGATCCACGGATTGGCGACCGGCACGCCGGCCAACTTCAGCGCCACGGGAATGCCGATGATCAGGATCGGCACCAGCGCCGGCCAGCGCGGCGCGTTCGCCGGGGCGGGAGCGTTGAGGGTGCTCATTTCCGGCCTCCGGCGGTCAGGTCGGCAGGGTGCAGGTCGGGCGCCAACACGTACGCGTCGCTGTCGGCTGTTTCGATGCCCTCGACGTGGGCGACGTCATGCTTCGGCAGCTCACCGGTCTTCGCGAAGTGCCACGCGACCTGCAGGAAGCGGAAGCACATGAGGTAGGACCCCAGCGGTATGCAGAGGTAGACGATCCATTTCGGGATCTCGAGGTCGGGCGACGTCGAGCTCGTCTGCGCGATGTCCCACGTGAACTTCGCGCCCAGCGTGCCGACGATGATGGTGAATGTGGCGCCCGCCAGCAGCCCGAACAGCACGTAGTACTTCCGCAGGTCCGGCGGGAGGCGGTTGATCATCACGTCCACGCCGACGTGGATGCCGGTGCGCACGCCGTAGGCGGCGCCGAACTTCGCCATCCACACGAACATGTAGATGCAGAGCTCCTGCGCCCACGAGAGGTCGATCTTGAGCAGGGCGTCCTGCAGGCCCGGGATCGGCATCCCGGCGGCGTAACGATGCAGCACCGCGACGAAGATCAGCAGCGTCGCGGCGCCCATCAGGAACGAGATGATGATTTCTTCGAAGCGGTCGAGATATTTCAAGCACTCCTCCCTGCTGGATGGTGCGCCCCGCCAACGCCGATTTCTGCAGGGCGAATTAACCGGCGCTCGCGGCGCCGGTTGAATTCGCGGAGATGAACTTCCGATCGGCCTCCGCGACTGCCTGACTCAGCATCTTTCTCACCGTCGGCCTCCAGCGTCGATTCGCGATTGCTCCGATCCCCTTGCGCTGCGCGCGGGGGGCCCTCTCCGCCGCTCGCGCCGCTACGGCTTGAACCCCGTTTCCTTATAGACGGATTCGATGATGTCCTTGCCGATGCGCGACTCGTTCTCCTTGTGCACGACGACGAGCGCCTTCTTCATCGCCGCCTTCTGCTCCGGCGTGAGCGTCAGGATCTCGGTCTTGCCGGTCTTGCGCACCGCTTCGAGCGCGTCGTCGTTCTCTTTCTGCGCGATGTCGTCCGCGTATTTGGTCGCGTCCTTCATCGCGCCTTCGAGCGTCGTGCGGACGTCGGGCGGCAGGCCGTCCCAGAACTTCTTGTTGACGATGACCGCATAGCCGAGATAGCCGTGGTTCGTGAGCGCGAGGTACTTCTGCACTTCCTGCATCTTCTGCGTGTAGAAGTTCGATGGCGGATTCTCGGTGCCGTCGACGACGCCGGTCTGCAGGGCTTGATAGACCTCGGAGAAGGCCATGACCTGCGGGATCGACCCCAGCGCCTTCATTTCGTCGCCCAGCACTTTCGACGACTGGATGCGCATCTTGAGGCCCTTGTAGTCGGCGGGAACGCGAATGGCCTTGTTCGCGCTCATGACCTTGAAGCCGTTGTCCCAATACGCAAGTCCGACGATCCCCTTGGCTTCGAGCTTCTTGAACAGCGCCTTGCCGACCGGGCCGTCGGTGACCTTGTGGAGCTCCGCGGTGTCGTCGAACATATACGGGAGGTCGAACACCTCGAACTCGCGCACGCCCAACGGGCCGAACTTGGCGAGCGAGGGGGCCAGCATCTGCACGGAGCCGAGCTGCAGCGCCTCCATTTCCTCGCCATCCTTGAAGAGCGAGCTGTTCGGATAGAGCTCGATCTTGACCTTTCCTTTCGTGCGCTCTTCGGCGAGCTTCTTGAAATATTCGGCGCCCTTCCCCTTCGGCGTATCGACGGCGACCACGTGGCTGAATTTGATGACGATCGGCTGCTGGGCTGAAGCGGCGCCGGCGGCCGCGAGCAAGACCGAGGCCGCGAGGGCGACGGCGAATTGGTACTTCATGGAACCTCCTGAAGACGCACAATCGACGCCTGTTCTTGCACTGCTCCCGGCGTTTCGTTTCCCGTTGTCGGTGGCGCCAGATTAGGCCTCCAACCGCTGGATGTGTCAACCGCTGCCCGGGTGGCCCGCGGCGACCCCGCCCCGCGCGCGCGAACGGCACGCCGCGCGGGAAACGGCATCGGGGCAGGTTAACCGCCCGCTTTGCGCGTGCCCTTGATACGGGTCAACGTTGCCGCGGGTGACGCTGTGTCATGCGGGGCTACGCCGTCGCTGCCGGATGCCACCTGAGGTCAAATCCAGGTTCGCCGGCGCCTGCCACGTAGGCGACATCCACGCCCAGCCCGGGAACGGCCGCGAGCGTGTCGCCGCACCAGACGAAAGGAAGCGCGTCGCGCTGCCAGTGGGGCACGCCCGCGGCCTGCAGCAGCCGCTTCACGGCCTGGCGCGGCCGGTCGCGTTTGACGCGGAGGCGCTCGCCGCCGGACCGCGGTCGAATCAAAACACTTGCGCCCGACAGCATGGCGGCGGCGAGTCCCGCGCCGGCGATCGGCGCGAATTCCAGGACCCCATGCGGAAGCTCGAGTGCGGTCTCGCCGTGCCAGTACGCCGCGAACGCCGGGATTGCGGGCGCATGGACCACGATGCGTCCGCGATGGACGCCGATTTCGGCGCCGTCAAGCGCGAGGCGCACGCACGCATCCTCCGCGGCGTGCGCCAGCTGCTGTTGCATCGCGTCGAGGCGCGCGGCCGACGGGGCCCGCAGCCCGTGCTGCCGCACGAACCAGCGCAGCATGTTCTTCGCGCGGTGCGGCGCGCGCGCCGCGAGGGCGACGAATGCGCGCCGGTCGAGCATCGCGCCGTGGCCGGCCTCGGTGACGAGTGCGTCGCGCGCATCGAGCGCCGCGAGGTCGTCCTGCAGCACTGCCGCCTCGGCCTGGTGGTCCGCGGCGCGTGCAAGTGTTGCCGGATAGCCGGGGAATGCCGCCGCGAGGCGCGGCGCGATCTCGTGGCGAACGAAATTGCGCTTCAACGACACGTCGGCATTGGACTCGTCTTCGACCCATGCAAGCCCGCGCGCCTTGGCGTAATCGGCGATTGCCGCGTCCGCCAGCGCAAGGAACGGGCGCAGCAACGCGCGCCCCGAGGGCAGGCGCCGGAGCCGCGGCATCGCGGCGAGGCCGTGCGGACCTGAGCCGCGCAGCAATTGCAGGAGCAGCGTCTCGGCCTGGTCGCCGGCGTGATGCGCGAGCGCGACGAAGGCGGCATCCACCGCCGCGAACACTCGATAGCGCGCCGCGCGGGCCGCCGCCTCGGTCCCGAGCTCGGCAACGCTGTCGACACACACGCGATGCACGGTCAACGGCACCGCGCGCTCCGCGCATGCGGACGCGCAGAACGCCGCCCATTCGTCCGCCTTGCGGGAGAGGCCGTGATGGACATGGACGGCCGACAGCGTCACGCGGTGCGCGGGCGCCGCCGATGCCAGCGCATCGAGCAGCACCATCGAATCGCGCCCGCCTGAAAGACCGACGGCGATGGTTAGCGCGGCGGGTTCCGCATGGTCGTGCCGTTGCGCGGCGGTCGCCGCCGCGAGCGCCAGCGCGTCGTCGATCGCGCGCAGGTCGGGCAGGTCGGCGGCATCGGGCATCGGCAGATTCTCGTGCGGCGCGGGACGATCGCCGGCGCGAAGGGTCAGTCCGCGCTCAATTCCTTGTACTTGCCCCACGACAGGATCTTGTCTTCGCGCGTTTCGAGCAGCGTTTCGATCGGCTGCTCCTGCACCTGGCGGAGCGCCTCGGTCAGCGCCTTGCGCAACGTCACCATGATCGCGGCCTGGTCGCGGTGCGCGCCGCCGACGGGCTCGTTGAGGACCTTGTCGACGAGCCCGAGCTGCTTCAGGCGCGGCGCCGTGATGCCGAGCGTTTCGGCGGCCTCGGCGGCATAGTCCGCCGACTTCCAGAGGATCGATGCGCAGCCTTCGGGCGAGATCACGGAATACGTCGAGTACTGCAGCATCAGCATGACGTCGCCGATCGCGATCGCCAGCGCGCCGCCCGAGCCGCCTTCGCCGATCACCGTGACGATGATCGGCACGCGCAAGCCGGCCATTTCGTACAGGTTGCGGCCGATCGCCTCCGATTGCCCGCGCTCCTCGGCGCCGATCCCGGGATACGCGCCCGGCGTGTCGATGAACGTGAACAGCGGCAGCCCGAATTTCTCGGCCAGCTTCATGAGGCGCAGCGCCTTGCGGTACCCCTCGGGGCGCGGCATGCCGAAGTTGCGGTAGATCTTTTCCTTGGTGTCGCGCCCCTTCTGGTGGCCGATCACCATGCACGGCTGCCCATTGAAGCGCGCGAGCCCGCCGACGATGGCGGGGTCGTCGCGGTAGGCGCGATCGCCGTGCAGCTCGCGGAAATCCGCGAACAGGCCGTTGACGTAGTCGAGCGTGTACGGGCGCTGCGGGTGCCGCGCCACCTGCGCGATCTGCCAGGAGGTCAGCTTCGAATAGATGTCCTTCGTGAGCTGCTGGCTCTTCTTCTGCAGCCGCGCGATCTCGTCGGAGATGTCGACCGCCGAGTCCTCGTGGACGTAGCGCAGCTCGTCGATCTTCGCCTGCAGCTCGGCGATCGGCTGCTCGAAATCGAGGAAGGTCTGTTTCATGGGGGCATCGGCGCCGGAAGACTGGCGGGCATCATAGCAAAAGGGGTTCCCGCGACGCCTGTGCCGCGCCTTCAGCGGGCAAGCGAATCCCAGACGAGCTTGAGCCCGGTCGCGAGCAGCAGCGTGTAGCTGATGTCATAAAACGCGCGCTCGGAGACGCGCCGGTGCAACCACACGCCGAGCCAGACGCCGAGCGGCGCGAGCGGAGCGAACAGCAGCGCGGCCGCGAGGTTGCCGGCGCTCAACTGGCCCAGCAGCTGGTAGGGCACGAGCTTGACGTAGTTGACGGCAAGGAAAAAGATCGCGGACGTCGCGACCAGCACCGTCTTGTCGAGCTTCTGCGGCAGCATGTAGACCGCGAACGGGGGACCGCCGGCATGCGCGAGCGTGCTCGTGAAGCCGGAAATCGCGCCCCAGACGAAGCCCGCGACCCTGCCCGGTTTCGCGCGCCGGGCGGCGAGGCGCGCGGCGATCCGTTCCGTCACCTTGAACCACTGGTTAAGCGCGAACGCGACGGCGATGGCGCCGATGAGGAAGCGGATCACGTTGACCGGCAACGTGCCGAACGCGACGGCGCCCGCGACGATGCCGGCCAGCGCGCCGGCGAGCAGCGCCAGCAGGTGCTCCTTCGACCAGCGCCCGCGGTACGCGTGCACGCCGAAAAGATCCATCGCGCACAGGATCGGCAGCATTATCGCGGCGGCCTCGAACGGTGTGATGAAGATCGACATCAGCGGCACGGCGAGACCGCCCGAGCCCGTGCCGAAGCCGCCCTTCGCGATGCCCGTGAGCAGAATCGCAATGACGGCGACCGCATAGAACGCGGGCGGGAAGTCGGGCCAGTGCATCGTCGATTGCGGTGATCTCAGGGTCCGGGGGTCAGGACCTGCGACGCGTCGGCGCTGGGTTTAGCCGATTGCGCGCCGCGCCATGCGGCAAACGCTTCATTCGCTATGACCGCGGCGAGCACGATGGCGCCGCCCGTCAGTGCCGCGCGACCCGGTTGCTCTCCCATCAGCGCCCAGACCCAGAGCGGGCCGAGGATGGGCTCGAGCAAAGCCAGAAGACCGAGCTCGGTGGCAGACAGCGACCGCGACGCGGCGGTGGCGAGCAGGCAGCCGGTACCGAGCTGGACGCAGCCCATCAGCGCCAGGATCAGGAGGTCACGCGTGGTGGCCGCGAATGGCGGCGCGAGCACGAGCGCGACCGCCAGCGACACGATGCCGGCGACCATCACCTGCGGCAGCATGTCGACGTGCGCGTGATACTTGCGCAGCACCGTCACCTGGCCGGCGAAGCAGGCCGAGACGCCGAGCGCGAGGAGGTTGCCGGACAGGCGCCCGGCGTCGAGCGAATCGGCGAACATCACGATCATCCCGGCGAACGCCACCGTCATCGCGATCCAGGTTCGCGCGGGCACTCTTTCCTGCAGGAACACCCGGCCCGCGATCGCCGCGAGGAACGGCGAAACGCTCATCAGCACGAACGTGTTGGCGACCGTCGTGCGCGTGAGCGAGCCGATGAAGAAAAAGAACGTGCCCGCGAGAAACATCCCGGAGACGAGGCCCGGGCGCCCGACCGCCAGCACCGCCTGCGGCATGCGCCGCCCGTGCAGCACGAGCAGCACGCCGGCGACGAAGAGCGCCATGAACAACGAGCGCCAGAACACGATCTCCCAGGCGTTCGTGATCGACAGCGCGCGCACGAGCAGGCCGCCCGACGACCAGCAGACGGCCGCGACGACCATGAACGTGATCGCGCGACGATGGCGGGCGGCGGGAGTCATCTCGGAAGGCAACGGCGCGTCATCGCCCGGCGAGCGCCATGTCCACATGCGGTATGCCGTCTTCGATGTACGGGGGCGAAACGACGCGAAAGGCGAGGCTCGCGTAAAACGCCTCGAGCCGCTGCTGTGCCGCGATGCGGATGGGCTGCCCGGGCCAGGCGGAAGTGCAGCGCGCCAGGCCTTCCTGCATCACGATGCGCCCCAGCCCGATCCGGCGCCAGGGCGGAACGGTGAGCACGCGTCCGATCGACGGCTCGGCGTATTTGGTTCCGGGATCGAGCACGCGCAGGTAGGTGGCAAGCGAGGTGGCGAGCGCGGGTTCCTCGCCTGACGTCGTCCAGCCGAGCAGGTGCCAGGCAGCGAAATCGTATCCGTCGGCATCCTGGAACGCGCAATGCTGCTCGACCGTGAACACCTGCTGCCGCGCGGCGAGCACGGCATACAGTTCCGCCGATGCGAGTTCGGGCAATCGCGACCACTGCCAGCGGAGCGCAACGCGGGGGACACTCGAATCCGGAAGCGGCGCCTCGTTCATCGCGCCGAACATAACGCAGGCGCGCCGCGACGTACAGCGGCGTCAGCCCCCGGTGGCGAAATCGGCGGCGAACGAGCGCTTCATGGCCGCGGCAATCACGGCGAAATCGGCCGCCGGGACCCGCACGACGCCGAAGCGAAACGCCGCGCCCCAGTGCGTCTTGCTGCGGATGAACGACAGCTCGGGCAGCAGCGGCTTGACGGGAGCGGGGTCGGCGGCGAGGAAATCGACGTCCAGGCGGAACGGACGGAAGCCGTCCGCCATTTCCGCCTGGTAGACGGTTCCGGTGCGCACGCGCCCGATGGCCGTGAACGCCTGCAGCGGCGTGCCGTCGGGATGGCTCGTGCGCGGCGAATAGAACGCGAAGCCGTCGCCGGCGTGCATGCGCTCGAGCGGCCCGGCCTTGCCGTGGTTGACCTGCGCGAAGCCGCCGGCGGTGGCGCGATCGACGTGGTCCTTCGACACGACGCCGATCCAGAATTGGCGTTGGCTCATGGGACTCCTCCTAGGCGCATCGTCGGCGGTATTTCAGGCCATCCGCGTGGCCAGTTCGGGCGGATGGGTGACCTCGATCCGCTTGGGCGCGGCATCGCGCGGGACGACGATGATGCTCGGCACGCCGATACTGCGGCGCAGGACTTCGGCGCACATCACGCCCGCGGCCATCAGGGCGATTCCCGCATTGAGCACCGGCCG
>JBDTLY010000105.1:0-8928 GCA_039934535.1 Casimicrobiaceae bacterium
GATCCCGAGGTAGCTGCCGACGAGGCCGAGCACGCCGTAGACCGTGAATCCTGCGGCGATCACGTTGCGGAAGATCAGGAACTTCGCGACGAACCCTGGCAACGGCGGAATGCCCGCCAGCGACAGCATCGCAACGGCGATCATCAGCGCGGCATAAGGGCGGCGGTGGAACAGGCCCCTGAGGCTGTCCAGCCGATCCCTGGCCTTGTCGTCGTCGTTGGGCGGCAGCGCCGCGAAGGCCAGCAGGTTCATCGCGCCGTAGGCGATGACATAGAAGGCCACGGCCTGGAACCTTCCCGCCGCATCGCCCAGGAAAGCGTAGAAGAGGTAACCCGCGTGCGCGATCGACGAGTACGCGATCATGCGGCGGAAGCTCTGCTGCCGCATCGCCGCGAGGTTGCCCCACACGATCGAGATGAGCGGCAGCAGCGCGAGCAGGTTTGCGATCGGCCCCGTCACATTGGCCGCGCCGAACAGGCGCACCGCGGCGAGCAGGACGCCGGCCTTGACCAGGACCGCCATGTACGCGGTCACCGGCACCGCGGCCGTCTCGTACGCGTCCGGCGCCCACGCGTGGAACGGCACGACGGCCGCCTTGAGGAAAAACGCGACGATCACCAGCACGACGGCCACGCGCGTCATGGTGTCGGTCGAGCCCAGCGCGTCCGCGAACGTGGACAACGCGAGCGAGCCGCTGCCGCCGTACAGGAGCGAGACACCCATCAGCAGCGTCGCCGTTGCCGCGCCGCCGAGCACCAGGTACTTGAGCGCCGCCTCGGCGCTTTCCGGCCGCCTGTACGCGAGCAGCACCAGCGCATAGACGGGGAGCGACATCAGCTCGATCCCCAGGAAAAGCGTGAGGAAGCTGTCCGCCGACAGCAGCAGGCAGATGCCATACAGCGACGACAAGACGAGGATGTGGAACTGGCGCTGCGCGATCTCGTCGCGCGAAATCAGCAGCACCGGCACCGCGAGCCCGAGGACGAGCGCCTTCGCCAGCAATGATTGCGCGTCGACGGAGAAGTGGCCGGGGAATGCCGCGAACGCGTAGCCGTTGAACGACAGCCAGGCGGCGACGGCTGTCGCGAGGATCAGCGCGGCAAGCGATGCAGGCAGTGCGCTGCGCTCCCTTGCGCCGCCGATCTCGAGGCCGATCAGCGCCACGATGCCGGCGAGCAGGAGGTTTTCCGGCAGCAGTGCAGTAAAGACGTTGGCCCAGTTCATTTCACGCTCGTGATCGGTTCGGCGGCGGGGTTCGGCACTTCAGCGTCCGGGACCGTCAATGCGTCGGCAGCGCGCACCGTGGTGGCCACCCCTGTCCGTTCCGCGGCGACCCGCTGCTGGAAGTCGCGCGCCGCCAGCTCCGTCTTGCGCAACGGCTCGGCAGGGAAGAGCCCCAGCGCAAACACGGCGACCAGGATCGTCGCGAGGATCGCCTTCTCGCGCAGGTCGAGGTCGACGAGCGGCTGATGCGGCGCCTTCGCCGCGCCGAACAGGAAGCGCTGTGCGAACAGCAGCATGTAGAGCGCCCCCAGCACCACGCCGGAGACCGCGGCCACGCTGACGATGAGCGGATACGCCGCGCCGTTCTGGTACTGCGGCCAGGCCGCGCTGAACGCGCCCAGCAGCACCAGGAATTCGCCGGTGAACCCGCTGGTGGTGGGCAGCCCGATCGCGGCCAGGGTCAGGACCGCGACGAACACCGAATACACCGGCATCAGTTTCGCGATTCCGCCGTACGCCGCAAGCTCGCGCGTATGGCAGCGCTCGTAGATCATGCCGACGACGAGGAAGAGGCCGCCGGCCACAATGCCGTGGCTCACCATCTGGATCACCGCGCCCTGGATGCCGATCAGGTCGAGGCTGATGAGCCCGAGCATCACGAAGCCCAGGTGGCTGATCGACGAGTAGTCGATGATTTTCTTGATGTCGGTCTGCACGAGCGCAAGGCAGGCGCCGTAGATGATGCTGACGACCGCCAGCGTGCCGATGAGCGGCGCCAGCATCCGCGTCGCGTCGGGAAAGAGCGGGAAGCCGAGCTTCATGAAGCCGTAGGTCCCCATCTTCAGCAGGACGCCGGCCAGGATCACGGAGCCCGCGGTCGGCGCCTCGACGTGCGCGTCGGGGAGCCACGTGTGCAGCGGCACCATCGGCACCTTGATGGCGAACGACAGGCCGAAGGCGGCGAGCAGGAGGGTCTGCACGGACAACGGCAGCTCCGCGCGATAGAGGTCGACGAACGCGAAGGACGTCACCCCCGAGGTCACGTTGAGCGAATACACGAGATAGATGAGCGCAGCCAGCATCAGGATGCTGCCGAACGCCGTGTACAGGACGAACTTGAACGTGGCGTAGATGCGCCGCTCGCCGCCCCAGATGCCGATGATGAAGAACATCGGGATCATCATCGCTTCCCAGAACAGGTAGAACAGGAACAGGTCCTGCGCGACGAAGGCCCCCAGCATCGCGAACTGGATGAGGAACACCATCGCGTAGAAGAGCTTGACGTCCTTCTGGATGGCCGTGAACGAGCCCGCGACAACCAGCGGCCCGAGGAACGCGGTCAACGCCACGAGCAGCAGGTTGTAGCCGTCGAGGCCGATCTGGTAGTACACGCCCCAGCCTGCAATCCACGGGATGCGCGTCTCGAATTGCACCCCGGGCACCGCCGCGTCGAACCGGCAATAGAGCCATGCGGTCAGCGCCAGCTGGACCAGCATCACGCCGAGCGACAGCCCGCGGACGAAGTCCTCCTTCTTCGGCGGCACGACGAGCAGGACCACCGTGCCGAGCACGGGGAGGAACAGCACGAAGTTGAGGATCAGGGCTTCAGACATGGCGCCAAACCAACGCGAGCGAGGCGACGATGCCCGCGACCACGAGCAGCGCGTACCAGTGCAGGCTGCCGTTCTGCACCTTGCCGAGGACACCTGCGGTTCGTTGCCCCAGCGCCGCCATGCCGTTCAGCGCGCCGTCGAGGATCTTCCGGTCGCCGATGCGCAGGAAGACCCGATCCGAAATCCAGAACAGCGGCCGCGCGATCAGCGCGTCGTATGCCTCGTCGACGAAATACTTGCCGGAGAGCACTCGATGCAGGACCGGGAACTTCTGGCGCAGGCGCTCGGCGCGTGCGGCCTTGCCGCCGAACAGGAACGCGGCACCGAGCAGGCCGACCAATGCGAGCGCGACCGATACGTAGACGAGCGGCGTCTCGAGGTGCTCGAGCTCGGGCACGGCGACCGGCGCGGGCAGCAGCGGCTCGAGATAATGCGGAATCGACAGAAAGCCGCCGACCGCCGAGAGCACGGCCAGCACGATCAGCACGCCGGTCATCGAGGGCGGAGACTCGTGGACGTGATGCGCGGTTTCAGCACTCATCCGCGGCGCGCCGAAGAAGGTGAGCCACAGCAGCCGGAACATGTAGAACGCGGTCATGAGTGCCGTTCCCGCCGCCACCGCGTAGAGAAGCGGCGAGCCGCCGCGGGCGCTCGCGAACGCGAACCAGAGGATTTCGTCCTTCGAGAAGAACCCGGACAGCGGAGGAATGCCGGCGATCGCCGCGGTGGCCACGGCGAACGTGACGAACGTGATGGGAATCTTCCGCGCGAGGCCGCCCATCTTCCGGATGTCCTGCTCGCCGCCCATCGCATGGATCACGCTTCCGGCGGCGAGGAACAGGCACGCCTTGAAAAACGCGTGGGTGTAGAGGTGGAAAATGGCGACGCCGTAGGCGCCCACGCCCAGCGCGACGAACATGAACCCCAGCTGGGAAATCGTCGAATAGGCCAGCACCTTCTTGATGTCCGTCTGCACGACGGCGATCGTGGCCGCGAAGAAGGCGGTGAGGACGCCGATCGCCGCGACAATGGCGCTCGCTTCGGGCGCATGCAGGTAGATGCCGGACAGCCGGGCCACCAGGTAGACGCCCGCAGTGACCATCGTCGCCGCGTGGATCAGCGCGGACACGGGCGTCGGCCCCGCCATGGCGTCGGGCAGCCAGACATGCAGCGGTATCTGCGCGGACTTGCCGGTGGCGCCGATGAACAGCAGGATGCCGACGAGGCTCGCGGACACGGCGGGCATCGGTCCGTTCATGAACGCGCCGTTGATCGTGTCCATGTCGAGCGTCCCGAAGGCCTGGTACAGGACGAACATGCCGAGCAGAAAACCGGCGTCGCCGATGCGGTTGGTGATGAACGCTTTCTTTCCCGCGCGCGCCTTGTCGGGATCCTCGAACCAGAATCCGATGAGCAGGTACGACGCGAGCCCCACGCCTTCCCAGCCGACGAAGAGCACCAGCAGCGAGCGGCCGAGCACCAGCATCAGCATGAAGAAGAGGAACAGGTTGAGGTACGCGAAATAGCGGGCGTAACTCTTGTCGTCCTTCATGTAGCCGATCGAATAGACGTGGATCAACGAGCCCACGCCGGTCACGATCAGCGCCATGACCGCGGTGAGGCGGTCGAAGTAGAACGCGATCTCGAACGTGCGCTCGCCGATGGGCGCCCAGGTATAGGCCGTCTCGATCAACGGCGCGCTGCCGCCTGCCGCGAGGTCGAGGAAGCACTT
Organism: Casimicrobiaceae bacterium; assembly: GCA_039934535.1. Classification (GTDB taxonomy): domain Bacteria; phylum Pseudomonadota; class Gammaproteobacteria; order Burkholderiales; family Casimicrobiaceae; genus CAIWHR01. The sequence continues at coordinate 4,570 of JBDTLY010000105.1, forward strand.
GATCGCGATCCCGAATGCGACCATCGGCAGGCCGCAGCCGACCACCGACACGAACCGCTTGCCGGCCCGGTTCCCCGCGAGGCCGTTCAGCAGGAAGCCCGCGAGCGGCAGGAGGACGATCAGGGCGAGCGCGTGCGGCACGGGCTATCCTTTCAGGTCCGCGTACGCGTCGAGGTCCATCGCGTGCTTGCGCCGCACGAGCAGCAGCACGATGGGAATCGCGATGGCGATCTCGGCGGTGGCGACGACGAAGATCAGGAACACGAGCACGGCACCCGCCGTGGACGCCGTCTGCTGCGCGAAGGCCACGAGGCTCAGGTTCACGCCGTTCAGCATGAGCTCCATGCACATCAACATGACGAGCACGTTGCGCCGGACGATGACGCCGAGCAGTCCCAGCGCGAACAGCGCCATCGACACCGCGATCAGCAGCTGCAGCTTATCCATGATGGCGACGGCCCACTTGCAGCACGGCCAGCGCCGCCACGACGGCGGCGACCAGCAGCACCGAGACGAGCTCGAAATGGAGCCAGTACTCGTTCAGGAAAGCGACGGAGAATTCCTTCAGCGCGAACAGCTTGCCGGCGGCGGCGAGCGTCGGTTCGGGCAGCGACGTCCACACGCCGTGGACGAGAATCGCGAGCAGCATGAGCAGCGCGGCGACGCCGGGGACGAGCAGGCGCGAGTAGCGCGGGGCGCGCGCGCCGTCGCGGGCGTCGAGGAGCATGATCGCGTACACCATGAACACCATCACCGCGCCCACGTAGATCAGGACCTGGAAGACCGCGATGACGTGCACGTCGAGGAGCGCATAGACGGCCGCGAGCGACATCATGCAAAGGATGAGCGCGAGCGCGACCCGCATCGGGCTCCGCAGGACGATCATCAGCGCGGCGGCGCCTAGCGCCGTGCCCGCGAAGAGGTAGAGAAGCAGCGTCTCGATCATTCGGCGTCTCGCGTCGCGTCCTTGCGCGGCGCCGGCGGATAAGGCTTCGCGACGTCGCTTTGCGGATTCCAGTTGAGCAGCTCGGGGAGCGAGAGCCACATCGTGCCGCGGTCGTAGCTCGGCAGGTTGGGGACTTCCTTGACCATGCGAATCGCGTCCTCGGGACACGCCTCGACGCACAGCCCGCAGAAGACGCAGCGCGAATAGTCGATCTCGAAGCGCGACGGGGATTTCGGGTGCGCCGGGTCGTGCGGATCGAACGCCGCCTCGATCTCGATGCATTTCGCGGGGCACACGGTCGCGCACAGGTTGCAGGCGATGCACTGGGGCGTGCCGTCCGGCCGCTGCGTCAGCACGTGCTTGCCGCGGTTGCGTTCCGCGTAGTCGAAGCGCGTTTCCTCGGGGTAGTAGGTGGTGAGCGCACCCTTGCGGAACGTCATCCACAACCACATGTTCTTCAGGAAAACGCCGCCGGTGATGGCGAGCCCGCGCAGGATCTCGAACAGATACAGGCGCTCCCACAACGACATCGCTGGCGCGTTCCAGTAGTCCTTGCGCGGCGACAGTTTGGTTTTCATGTGCCCGGGCTCGTTGCGCGTAGCGCCCAGACCGCGACGGCGGTCACGGTCAGGTTGACGAGCGCCAGCGGAAACATGAATTTCCAGGCGAACTGCAGGAGCTGGTCGTAGCGGAAACGCGGCAGCGTCCAGCGCACCAGGATCTGGAAGCTGCACACCAGCAGCACCTTCAGCAGGAACACGGCCAGCTGGATCAGCACCACCAAGGCATGTGGCAGCGCCACGGCATGGCCGCCCGGGAAATCAAACCCGGCGTCGGTCATGAAGGGCAGGTTGTAGCCGCCGAGGAAGAGCGTGGTGAAGAGCGCGCCGATGATCGCGATCTCGATGAACTCGGCGAACATGAAGAGGCCCATCTTCATCGCGCTGTACTCGGTGTAGTAGCCGGCGATCAACTCCGACTCCGCTTCTGGCAGGTCGAAGGGGATGCGCTTGTTCTCCGCGATGGCGGCGGTCATGAAGAGGATGGCCGCGAACGGCTGGTAGAAGACGCCCCAGGCGGGCAGCACACCCAGCACCACGCCGGACTGCTGCCGTGCGATCGCGTCGAGGTCGACCGTGCCGTAGATCACGATGAGCCCCAGCACCGTGAGGCCCATGATCAGCTCGTAGGAGATCATCTGCGAGCCGGCGCGAAGCGCGCCCAGCATCGAGAACTTGTTGGACGACGACCAGCCGGCGAGCATGGCGCCGATGATGGTCAGTCCGCCGAACGCAAAGACGATGAGCAGGCCTGCGTCGAGGCGCGCGATCTGCATCGGGTAAGTCCGGTCGCCGAACCACGCGGCGATCGAGGGGATTCCGTGAAAGAGCGCGCCCGGGTCGAGGGTTCCCCCGAACGGAATGACCGCGAACACGAGCAGCACCGGCGTGAACACGACCCACGGCGCGAGGGCGTAGGCGAGCCGGTCGTAGGTAACGGGCCGCCAATCCTCCTTCAGCATCATCTTGAGACCGTCGGCGATGCCATGGAACAGGCCCAGCCATACGAGCTTGATCTGCGTGAACGGAAGGCGCACATAGGCACGGTTGGCGCCGATGCGATCGGACATGATCGCCGCCTGCTTGCGCTCCACCCACGTGAGCACGGTGCCGAACACCAGCAGCACGCTCACCGCGTAGCCGATGTACACGACGTAGACGAGGAGGTCCTGCATCATGCGGGCGCGACCTCGGTGACCGCCAGCGCGGCGAACAGCGCTTCGGCATCGGCGACGGTCTGCTTTTTCGGGAAGCAAGGCTCGAAGGCGCTCACCGTGCCTTCGAAATTCGTGTAGTGCCCGCGCCGCTCGGTCTGGAGGCTGATGGGGATGAACGCGTCGGCATGGCCGTTCTCGGGCGCCAGGTACGAGTTGAGGAAGATCACTTTCGCCTTCGCCGGAATGCGCGCGAAGTCGAAGCCCTCGCCCCAGATCAGGACCAGGTCCGTCGCGTTGTCCAGCGGCGCGCCGTCGTCCTGCTCCGTAAACTGCGCGCGAGCGGCGGCGGTATTCGGATTCTTGTCCGCGCGGATGAGAATGTCGTCCTCGACCGTCTCGCCCGGTTCGGGTGCGCAATCCCGCTTGACGAACGCCGCGAACCGCGTGCCCAGGGCCTGCCTGAATGCGCCGAGCTCTTCATTGGACCCCCAGTTCGACACGAAGGCGAGTCCGTGCTTCGCCTCGCCGATGAGCCGTCGCGCCGTCGCAATGGCCGCCGGGAGGTCGACGGGGCGGCCTTTCTCCATCGCCTGTTCGGCCCGGGGGCGTTCGAAGATCCGGGCGAGGTCGCGCCCCTTGTTGCAGATCCACGGGCCGTTGACTGCCGGGTTTTCGAGCGGCGTGACCCGCTCGATCCTGACGTTCTTCACCGGGTCGAGCGTGTGGAGCTTCCACTCGGGCTTGCGATGCCAGAGCTGCACGGTGCAACCGCGGGCGCACCCCGGGCAGACCGACGGCGTGGGCTTGATGTACCAGACCCGCGCCTTGTAGAGGAACGAGCGCGACAGGAGCGCGCCGACCGGGCAGATGTCGATCACGTTGTCCGAATAGGGATCGGCATCGAGCGCGCCGTCTTCCGACGCGCGGACCAGCGACGAATCCCCGCGCTGCGTGATGCCCAGCGCATTCGACTTCGAGATTTCACGGGTGAAGCGCACGCAGCGCGAGCAGAGGATGCAGCGCTCGTTGTCGAGCAGGATTCGCTCGGAAAGCGGATGGAATTTGGTCGATCGCACCTTCGCGTCCCGGGAGATCGAGGGCGCGCCGTTGTACTGGTAGTGATAGTCCTGCAGCGTGCATTCGCCGGACTTGTCGCAGATGCCGCAGTCCACCGGGTGGTTCAGCGTCATCAGCTGCATGATCGATTTGCGGTATTCCTTCACCTTGGGTGAATCGGTCAGGACGCGCAGCCCCTCGCTCACCGGCATGTTGCAGGCGATCTCCACCCAGCTGCGGTCCTCGATCTGGATCGCGCAGATGCGGCAGTTGCCGGCCACCGACAGGTTCGGATGCCAGCAGAAATACGGTATGAAGAAACCGGCGGCGCGCGCGGCCTCCATGACCGTCTGGCTGCGGTCCGCCTGAACGGGCTGCCCGTTTATGAAGATCTGCGGCATTCGAGGTTCCCGTCGAAGCGCGAGCGCTTGTTGGCGATGAAGTAGTCGAACTCGTCGCGGAATTTGGCGAGGATGCCGACCGTCGCGTACCCGGCGGCGTCGCCCATGCCGCAGATCGTGTTGCCGTCGTTCCAGCGCGAGATGTCGATCAGGCGGTCGAGATCCTCCGGCCGGCCCTCGCCGCCGACAATGCGGTCGATGATCCGGTGCATCCAGCCCATGCCCTCGCGGCACGGCGT
>JBDTLY010000106.1:0-8880 GCA_039934535.1 Casimicrobiaceae bacterium
TACGGGGCAGATGAGCACACCCAGGGTGGGTCACACGGCTACCTTGTTGTTCGACGGGAGAGTCCTGGTCGCAGGTGGTTCCACAGCCACTGCGGAGCTGTACGACCCGGCCAAAGGGACATGGAGTCCAACGGCGAGCATGAGCACAATTCGGAGCGGACATGCGGCGACGCGGTTGCAGGACGGGAGGGTGCTTACCGCAGGAGGCGGAGGGGCTAGCTACCGAGATACCAATACGGCCGAGCTCTACGATCCGGGAACCGGCACATGGAGCATGACGGGCAACCTCCAGGAAGCTCGAGACGCGCACACGATGACGCTACTGCAGGACGGCAGGGTGCTCATTGCCAGAGGAGAAGACCTTGATGAAGACATGATGTTCGAGTCGCGCAACGCCGGTAGCGAAATCTATGACCCCGTCCTCGGCACCTGGAGTGTAACGCCCCGGTCCCTCACCAACGGGACGATTTGGCACTCGGCAACGTTGTTGCCCAACGGAAAGGTGCTGGTTGCAGGCGGCAATGCCGGCGGCGTTGGGGGCGATACGATTCTGGGGTTTGCCGAGGTGTTCGATCCGGCGAGCGGCACCTGGAGTGCGACCGGGAGTCTCGAGACGGCGCGCTTCCGACACACAGCGACGTTACTGCCAACCGGCGAAATCCTGGTTGTAGGCGGCACCAACGAAAGGGACCACTATCCGAAGCTGAAGTACGAAAATTTGAATTCTGCGGAGATTTACGACTCGCGCAGCGGCTCGTGGACCCGCGCGTCGAATCTCGGTAGCGCGCGTGGCGAACATACCGCAACGCTCCTTCAAGACGGCCGCGTGCTCGTCGCGGGCGGCAGCATAGTCGGGCCGCGCTTCGCGACCGTCCTGGTCGGCAGTGCCGAGTTGTACGGCACTCCTCGCCTGCCCGGAGACATTACGATCGGCATTACGGGCAGCTGGTACGACCCGGCACAAAGCGGCCACGGCCTCCACATCGAAATCCTTCCGAACAGCCAGTTCCTCGCCGCGTGGTTCGCGTTCAATTCGTCAGGCACACAACAGTCGTGGTTTGTCGGAACTGGCACGTACAGCGGCAACACCGCGACGGTGACATCCGTCCAGCCCGCGGGCGGCCGCTGGATTCCGAATTTCGATTCGACTCGCGTCGTGAACAACGCATGGGGATTGCTGACGTTCACCTTTAGCGACTGCAACCACGGTAAGGTCGATTTCAGCTCTACGCTACCGGGATATGGCGCCGGGGTCATGAACCTGACACGTCTGACCCAGCCGGCGGGACTCGCTTGTCCGTGAATCCGCCGCTTGCATCCGGGGGCACCGGACGCGGCATCAACCCGGCCTCGTACGAAGTCGCGCGAACGAGTCGAATTGCGGAGCCCGTCCGACGGCAATGCCCGCACTCGGGTAGTATCGATGGCGATGACGGTCACCATGCCATTTGGAGCGCGACATTTCGCAGCCATGGGCATTGCCCTGGCCTCCGCGGTAGTGTTGTCCGCATGCGGCGGCGGATCGTCCGGAAACGACGCGCAATCGGGATCGGCGGCGGGAACGCTCGACCCGGGTTTTGGCAGCGGCGGCGCAGTCCTCACTTCGAATTCTTCCGTCGCGCACGGCATCGCGCTTCAGCCTGACGGCAAGATCGTTGTCGCCGCGGGCAATTCGGTGTTTCGCTACACCCCGAATGGCGTCCTGGACGCGACGTTCGGCACGGGCGGCGCTGTCAGCGGTGCGCTCGGAACCGGGGAGTTCGCATCGTTCCGGGTCGCATTGCAGCCCGACGGCCTCATCGTGGCAGCCGGTAGCTTCACCCGTACCGCCGGGGGAGGCGCCTATCATTGCGCACTGGTCCGCTATATGGCCGATGGCGCGACCGACCGCGGATTCGGTGACGATGGAATGGTCGTCTGGGACCCCAACGGGAACGTCAGCGCTTGTACCGATGTCGCGCTGCAACCCGACCGCCAAATAGTCGTGGGCGTCCAGCCTGGAAGCGTTCCCCTGCTGGGCGGCTTGACCGCGCGGTTCCGTTCCGACGGAACACCGGACCCGACGTTCGGTGTCAATGGATCGGTTTATGGTGGCGGGTCGATCGCCCTCCAGCCGGACCTGAAGATTCTCGCGGCGTGGATACTGCGCGGCCATGGTCTCGATGAATGCGATTTGGGACGCGTCGACGCGGCGGGCGTTTCCGATCCCGGATTCGGCAATGGCGGCAGCGTGCAATGGAAGGGACCGTTCGATGACCAGGCGCCGCTTGCGTGCGCGATGGCACGGCAGCCCGACGGGAAGATCGTCGTCGTGAACGAAGGCAGCGTGGCGCGCTTCCTCGACAACGGCACCCTCGATCCCGGATTCGGCACCGGCGGAGTCGTGACCGGAATTCCCGGGGTTGCGGTAGCGGTGCAATCGAACGGAAAAATCGTTGTCGCCGGCGGCGCCGGGAACATTTCCCCACCCAATGGCTTTGCGCTGTGGCGACTCGGCGTCGATGGCCGCCTGGACCCCGGGTTCGGCATTGCCGGAAGCGTGACCACGTCGCTCCTCGACAAGGGAGGCGCCGAGGCCGTGGCGATCCAGTCCGATGGGAAGATCCTGGCGGCGGGCTGGGCGGAATCCAGGCCGGCGGGCGGCACGCCCGCGCCCTCGACGGCGGCACTCGCCCGATATTTCGGCGACTGAGATTCTGTCATCCGATTGAAAGGGACGTTGACCATGCATCGATCCATCCTGCTTCTCGCCATTGTTGGGGCCCTCCTGTCGGCGGGTTGCGCGTCGATGAATCCCCAAGGCGCCACTGCCGCCAACGCACCCGGAACCGACGACGACGAAAAGTCCTACCTCACCGGCAGCCGCATTCCGGTCAAGGACAAGACGATCAACGCCAGGACCACGGACAAGAACACGATCGACTCGATCTACCGGCGCGCGCAGGTGTGCACCGGTGGCGGTGCCTGCGGCGGCGGCAACTAGGCCGGCTATTCGAAGCTCCGCCGGTAGAAAAGGCCGATACCGCTGACGGTCCCGGCTTCGGCGCGCACCGAGAGCGAGTTGGAGAGGCTGTACTCGACGCGCAGCGCGTTGGTCGCGACGGTCAATCCCTGCTCCCAGGCGACCGTCAGGCTTTCGCTCAAGCGCTTGCCGATCGACACGATCTGACCGCTGGCGTCGGGGGTCCCGCGCGCCGCATTACGCGCGGCAACGGTGCCGCTCCGGAACGAGATGTCGTCGAGCCCCATCGACTGGGCGATTCCCGCCGTCACCGGCTTGCTGTTCGGGCCGAGAAGCGCTGCCGACGCGGCCTGCAGCGCCGCGAGATCGGTGCCTGACGTGCGGTCGATGCCCTGACCCAGCACGAGCCACGAAAGCTTCTCGCTGTCGGGCACCGGCGGATTCGACGTCAGCGCGATGATCGGCACGCGGACCGTGCCCGTCACCTGCACGCCTGCCTCGACGGCGAGGTTCCGCCGCAGGGCGATGATGTCGAGCGCCGGATTGTCGAGCGGGCCGTCGAAGACGAGGCGGCCGGGATCGATGGCAAGCCGCTGGCCGTACGCGAAGTACGTGCCGTTCACCGTGTAGATCGTTCCTTTGCCGGTGAATCCGCCCGGTCCGTTGCGTACGCGCACCTCACCGCGAAGACTGCTGTCGAGGCCCCGTCCGAGGAACGTGAGCTTGTCGCCGAAGTCGAGATTGACGTCGATGACGAGCGGGATGTCGACCGAGCGCATGACGTCGGGCGACCGCTCGGGCCAGCCCTTCACCACGACGTCGTCGCCGAGCGATGCGCTGGAATCGAACTGGTAGACGAAGCGGCCTTCGTCTGCCTTCAAGGCCCCGGTCAATGACACCTTGCCCTTGGTGAGCGCGAGTTCGCCGGTGCCCGAAACCACGAGGTTGAAATCGGGCCGGTTGAACACGCGGAATTTTTCGGCGTGCCACTTGACGCTCGCCGCCGAAGCCGCGGCGTCTGCTCCCGCGGCAAACGTTCCGGTCGCGCGGAAGTCGCCGTCGCCGGCCGTAAACGCGAGTTCGTCGAGGGTGACGCGGCGGTTGTCGATGTGCGCGTCGACGCGGCCGTTCTTGAAGTGCAAGCCGTATTGCGCGGCGTCGATGCGCAGGTTCGTTCCTTTGACGGTCCCCGAAACCGGTGCATCTCGCATCGTACCGTGCGCCGCGAGGTCGAGATGCACGCGCCCGTCGACCAGTGCGGTCGTTCCGGCCCAGGGCTGCAACAGCTCGAGCGACGTGAGATCGGCCACGAGCGTGAGCGCGAGCGGCGCGTCGGGCGAGATGCGGCCGGGCGGCGCGTTGGCATCGGCGCCGATCGTCAACGTGGCATCAGCGGAACCGCCGCGCGCCGAGCGGAATTTCGCCGTCGCCTGCACCGCGTCGTCCTGCATCTGCGCGCTTGCTTCGAGCGCGGTGACGCCGGCCGCAAGGTTGGCGGGGCCCGCCTCGCTTTCGCGCACCAGCCACAGGTCGCCTTTCTCGCGGTGCACGGACACGGTTCCGGTCAGCCTCGGCGTGGCGGCGAGCGACCAGTCGCCGCCGAGCGTCAACGTGGAGAGCACGGGCAGCGGCCGTCCGGCAAGGCGCGCGACGGTCGCGATGGGGACCGCGGCAAAGCGTCCGCGCGACGTGATCCTGCCCTCGTCCCAGAGGAATTCGCCGATGTCGACCGTGCCGTCCGCCACCGAGAGATGCGCCTCGCCGACGCGTGCCTTGCGCTGCCCGAACGACACCGCCGTCGGGGACGCGAGGCGCAGCGACCACGGCCCGCGGCCCAGCAGCGAATCGATCGTGCCGGACCACGAGAGCGCAGTCGGCGCATCGGCGCCGGGGTCGCCCAGCAGGCCGCCGTGCGCGGCGGCGTCGACGCCGATGTCGCCGCCATCGACCGATAGCGTCACCGTATGCGCGGCAAGCGTCCCGGCCACGCGCGCGTTCGCGCGGGCGGCATCGCCGGAAGGCGTCTTGATGCCGGTGGCGTCGACGTCGAGGCGCAGCGTGCGTGAAGTGAAGTCCGCGCGCGTGCCCGCGACGGACGATGGCGCGACCACGACATGCGCGTCGAGCGCGCCGATCGAGAACGCGTCGCCGAGTTTCAGTTGCGAGCCCTTCGCGGTGACGTCGAAGCCGGCGACGAGCGGCGCGCCCGCCATCTGTGCCTTCACCTGCAGTGCGCCGTCCAGCGTGCGCGGAATCGCCGCCGGCAACAGCGGCACGAGCTCCGCGAGATGCGGCGCGTCGAGCGTGGCGGTTATATGGTCGCCGGGCTCGCCGACGCTGCCGCTGGCCTTGACCGTCGCCGACCCGATGGAGAGCTCGACCGCGGCGTCGCGCAGGCGATTCGGCGTGGCGGTGCCGCGTACGGTGCCGTGCAGCGGCTTTCCGGAGAGCAAGCTTCCCTGCGCGATCACGACGTCCGCGTCGACGCGCCACGCAGGGTTGAGGACGCCCGACGCCGTGACCTTGCCATCGAGCGATGCTGCCGGATAGGCGCCGATGCGCGACGGGTCGAGATGCGTCGCGGTCGCATCGAACGCGAATGCGCGCTGCCCGTCGAGGTCGAGGCGTCCGTGTCCGGCAAGCTCGCCGCCGCTGACGCGAGCCTGGAATCGTGCAATTTCAATCGTGACTTCGTCAAAACTGGCGGCGAAGTTGACCGCGAGCCCGCCCGGGAATCCGCGGTCGGCGAGATTGCCGCTGACGGTGCGCCGCTTCGGGTCGAGGTCGGCGACGATCGACCCGGCAAGGCGTGTTTCGACGAGCGGCGCGTACAGCTGCCGCGCATTGAGGTCGCGAATGTCGAGCGTCCAGTTGCCGCCGGTGACGCGATCGCCGAGTCCGATGCGCGCCTTTCCGGTTGCTTTCGCGCCGCCTTCGAGCTCGGCGGAAAAATCGTCGAGCGCGAGCACGTCAGCGTGCCACGCGAAACGCGTCGTGATCGCGCGGAAGGGAATGCGGGCGGCGGCGAAGTTTCCGGCAAGCGCGTTGGTCGCCTCGATCGTGCCGGCAAGGCCCCCGTCGGCGGGTTGCGCCTTGATGGTGGCCGCGAGGCGCGTCGTCGGCAATGCGCGGTCCCATGCCGCGAGGTCGATGTCGCGGGCGTCGAGGGAGAGCGCAACGAGCGGCACGTCCGCCAGCGGCGCGAGTGTCGCATGCCCCGAAACGAATCCTTCGCCGGCGCGCCCGTCGACATCCACGGCGAGCGAGGCGAGTGTTCCCTTCGCCGCGAGATTGATGCGCGCGTCGCGCAGCATCGCGTCGCCTGCGAGCTTGAACGTCCCGTCGAGCGCAAACGGCTTGCCCGTGCCGAGCGTGGCGTCGCCGGTCAGCGTGCCCACCTTGGTGACGACGCGAAGGTCCGTCATCCGGTGCGCGCTCGCGCCGCCGGCATAGCCGAACTCCAGGCCCTCCATCTTGCCGTGCCCCGTACCGACGCGCCACGAAAGGACGCCGACCGCCAGGCGCTCGATCACGATGTCGATCGGCAGCGCAAGATTTTCGGGCAGCTGGACGGCGCTATCCGCCGGCTCGATGTCGATGGTGAGCGCGCGCGCGCCGAGCGCATGGACGAGGATTCCGCGCGAGAACACGCTCCATGGCCGCCACGTCAGCGCGACGTCGGTGGCTTCGACTTTCGTCGCCGTGCCGCGCCAGGCGATGCGCCGTGCCTGAACCGTGTCCAGCAACGTCCCCGTGGCGCCGTCGACCTCGAGCGCGCCGCCGCTTCTCACCGCGAGCTCGCGGACGACGAGGTCGACACCCACCTGCGTCGTCATCAGCGCAATTCCGAGCACGAGAACGACGAAGAGCGACGCGAACGCGGCGGCGAACGTGTTTCGCAACATGCGCAGCGAACGCCGGCGGCGCGAACGGCGCGGCGCGGCAACGGTTGAAACGTCCGGTGGCGTGGCCATCGTCAGAACGTAAGACCGACCGAAAGATGCACGCGAACTTTGTGCACATCCTGTCCGTACGCGAGATCCACCTTGAACGGACCGAGCGGCGAACGCACGCGGACCCCGACGCCGTAGCCCAGCGCGAGGTGCTCGTTCGACAGGCTGTCGACCGCGTTGCCCGCGTCGATGAAGGCCGCGACCCCCCACGCTTCCTTGATCCAGTGCGTGAATTCGGTGTTGAACACCGCGTAGTAGCGGCCGGGAACGGTCGCGTCGCCATCCTGCACGCCGAGGCTTTCGAATTGGTAGCCGCGCACGGTCGTGTCGCCGCCCGTGCGAAAGAGCAGCGCGGAGGGAATGCCGTCGCGCGTCGGCGCAAGCACCGCGCCGCCCTGGGCGCGAAACTGCAGCTCGTTCTTGGCGTCGACCGGGTACCACGCCGCGAACCGGCCGATCACGCGGCCGAAGCCGCGCGTCGATACGCCCGGGATGCCGCCGCCGCCCTGCAGGCTCGCCATCCAGCCCGTGGTGGGCGAGATCAGGCTGTCGGTGCGCCGCCAGTAGCGCTCGTACTCGAGATAGGTCGCGTGCGAGCGGAGCCATTCGGCGCCGTCGGGCTGCTGCTCGTCCAGGTAGAACGTCGCGGACACCGCTCGCTCGTCGCGCTCCTCGACCGTGTGCCAGCGCGTGCCCGCGGCGGCGGTGCGCGTGACGAGACCCTCGATGTCGGTGCGCACCGCGCCGGCGATGTAGGTGCCGATCCAGCCGTGGTCGTTGGGCGGCTGCGTGAAGCGCATCGACAACGATTGCAGTTTCGACTCGAGGCGCGCTTCGAGCAGCATCTGCAATCCGTGGCCGTCGATGTTGACGTCGCGATACGACGCGTTGCCGCGAAATTCCACGTCGGTGGAATAGCCGAGACCGCCTTCGAGGCGGCGCGTCGGCGCCTCGATGACCGCGACCCTCACGGTGGCAGTGTCCGGATGCGAGGTGTCGGGATCGACGGCCGCCTGCGCACTCGCGAAATAGCCGGACGCGTTGAGGCGCCGCACGAACCGCACGAGTTCTGCGTCGCTGTACGGCGCGCCCGGCTCGATCGTGCTGAAGTTGCGCACAAGCGATTCCGGGTACTTCGACAATCCGGCGATCTCGAGGTCGCCGAAATGAAAGGCGGGTCCGCTGGCGAGCTCGACGGACAACGCGCCTGAATACTGGACGGGATCGATGAACGCTTCGCTGTGCGTGATCTTCGCCGCCGCGTACGGGCTCGCGGCAAGCGTCACCTGCGCCTGGTTCTTGGCCGCGCTCCACGCGGATTGCCGGAACACGGCGCCGACCGGAAGGCTCCATTCGCGCTTGAGTTTCGCTATGGCGCCAGTGCCGAGCGGAACGTCGGTCGCGGCGGGGCCGGTGACGTCGATGTTCACGGCGGTGATGAGCGCCGGTTCGCCGGGCACGACCTTGAGCGTGACCGTCGGCGGCTTCGTGCCGTGATCGATGGTGACGTCGATCTCCGCGGAAAACCAGCCCTCGGCCGCCGCGGCGAAACGGGCTTCGTCGACCGCTTCGCGCGCGAGTCGCTCGAGCAGGTCGTCCGTCATGCCCGCGAAGGCCTGCCAGCGCGCGAGTCCGACATCGCGTTCGAGCGTTGCCCGAAGCGAGGAGGGCGCGTCGATCACGACGCGGTATGCGAGCGCCGGTGCCGCGGCAGGCGTGGCGGCGCCCGGCTCCGCGGGCGTGTCCGCCGCGAACGCGTCAGCGAACGGCAGCGTCGCCGTCGCGAACGTCAGCGCGACGAGGAACGGGAACGGCGGCAGGCTCGGGCGCGCTTGGAGAGACACGATCGCGATTATCGTTCATTGTCGATGTGGGCCGGTCTGGCGAGCGCGGCGGCAACTCCCGGCGCGGCGCGGCGGGCAAGTCCGGGACCTCGCGGCGCGCCGTGTCCAGGTTCCAGTTCAC
>JBDTLY010000107.1:0-8880 GCA_039934535.1 Casimicrobiaceae bacterium
AGATCGCGCCGCCGTTCCGCGAGGCGCTGTTCGACATCCTCTACGGCGAGGGCATCTCGCGCCACGGCGAGATCATCGAGCTCGGTGTGGCGCACGACATCATCGACAAGTCCGGCGCGTGGTACGCGTACAACGGCGAAAAGATCGGCCAGGGCAAGGACAACACGCGCGAATTCCTGCGCGAGCACCCGGAAATGGCCGACGAAATCGAGGCGAAGATCCGCATGACGGTCGGCGTACCGGTGCCGGGTGCACTGCGCGCACGCGGCGAACCGCCGCCCGAGGAGTAATCCCACGGCGTTCGGGGCCGCCCGTCCGGGCAAGTCGGCGCGGGCGCCGAAATCGCTGAAAGCGAGCGCGATCGGCCATCTCGCGCGGCGCGAATATTCGCGCGCCGAATTGCGCGCCAAGCTCGTCGCCACCGGCGCCACGCGCGACGAGGTGGACGTCGTCCTCGACGAGATCGCGGCCCTCGGTTATCTCTCCGACACCCGGTTCGCCAAGGCGCTGGTCGGGCAGAAGTCGGGCGCGATGAGCAAGCGGTCCATCTCGGCGTCGCTCAAGGCGAAGGGCGTGGACGCCGACGTCGCGTCGGCGGCGCTCGCCGCGAGCGACGTTGACGACCAGGATGCCATGGTCGCGCTGTGGCTGCGCAAGTTCGGCACGCCACCCGCCAACGATCGCGAAAAGGCGCGACAGGTGCGCTTCCTGCAAAGCCGGGGCTTTGCGCTGTCCGCGATCTTCAAGCTGCTGCGCGATCCGCCGTCCGACTGACGCCATGCGACGCAACTGGGCGCTGGCCTGTACGCTCGCCACCGGTGCGTGGCTCGCCGCAGGAACCGAATCGTCGACGACGGCGTCCGCGGCCTACGAATCGTCCGGCGTGCCGACCGTCTCCCTTCCCGCGGGCACAGTCCAGGGCGCGCAGGAGGGAGGTCTCGCCGTCTTCAAGGGCATCCCGTTCGCCGCGCCGCCCACGGGCGACCTGCGTTGGCGCGAGCCGCAGCCAGCCGTCGCTTGGCAAGGCACCCGCATTGCGACGGCCTTCGGCAACGCCTGTATCCAGATACCGGGCGCCGCGCGCGAGGCGGGCGGCGAACCCGGCCCGCTCAACGAGGATTGCCTCTACCTGAATATCTGGACGCCGCGGCCGGATCCTTCCCTGCGGCTCCCGGTGATGGTGTGGATACACGGCGGGGCGCTCGCGATCGGCGCCGCAAGCGTCGCGCTGTACGACGGCGCACCGTTGTCGAAGCGCGGCGCAGTCGTCGTGACCTTCAACTACCGCCTCGGGCAGCTCGGCTTTTTCGCGCACCCGGCGCTCGACAAGGAGAATCAGGGCCGCGCGGTCAACTTCGGCCTCCTCGACCAGGTCGCAGTGCTCAAATGGGTGCGGCAGAACATCGCCGCATTCGGCGGCGACCCCGGCAACGTCACGATCTTCGGCGAATCGGCCGGCGGCCAAAGCGTCCTTGCGCTGTTCGCCTCGCCGCTCGCGCGCGGGCTCTTCAGCAAGGGGATTGCCGAAAGCGCCTATGGCTTGCCCAGCCACACGCGCGACAAAGCACGCACGTCGGGCATCGCCGTCGCGACGGCGCTCGGGTTGAGCGGCGCCGACGCGTCGCTTGCGGACCTGCGCGCGATCCCCGCGGAAAAATTCGGATCGTTCAAGGGACCGGGCCTTTCGCTGTCGCCGAGCTTTGTCGTCGGCGATGCGGCGCTCCCGAAGCCGATCCTCACCGTCTTCAAGGAGGGCGGCGAAGCGCCCGTGCCGCTCATCATCGGCAGCAACAGCGACGAGGCGACGGTCGCGGTCGCGTTCGGAATCGATCCCGCGAGGCTGGTCGAGCGGATGGGCCTTGCGCGCATTCCGTTGCGCTCGCTCTATCCGGGCGTATCGTCGGATGCGGAGCTTGGGCGCGAGTCCGTGCGCGATCTCATCTTCACGACGTTTGCGCGCAGGATCGCGTACAACCATTCGCGCAAGGCGCCGACGTGGCGCTACTACTTCAGCTACATCCCGGTCGAGCTCCGCGGCAAGGCGCCCGGCGTCCCGCATGGCGGCGAAATCGCCTTCGTCCTGGGCACCGGGGACGTTTCCCCGCTCACCAAGGAAACGTTCGCGGACGAGGACCGCGCGATGTCGAACCGCGTCGGCGACTACTGGATAACGTTCGCGCGTTCGGGCCAGCCGGCGCCGGCCGGACACGCGGCGTGGCCGCGCGACGGCATCGACAACGCGCAGACGATGATCTTCGGCGATAGCGTCGGGGCGGAGAAGGACTTCATGAAGGCGCGGCTCAACGCGTTCATCGAGTTGCTGCTGATCCTCTGAGACGTCGCGGCGAAGTGGCGGTGGAACGAGTTCCCGCGTAAAATCAACGGCTTTGCCGAACGAACGCCCTCGCATGACCGCCAACGAGATACGCAGCCGGTTCCTCGACTATTTCAAAGAGCGCGGCCACACCGTCGTGCCGTCGTCCTCGCTCGTCCCCGCGAACGACCCGACGCTGCTGTTCGTGAATTCGGGCATGGTCCAGTTCAAGGACGTGTTCCTGGGCGTCGAGAAGCGGCCCTACGTCCGCGCGACGTCCGTTCAGCGCTGCCTGCGCGCCGGCGGCAAGCACAACGACCTCGAGAACGTCGGCTACACCGCGCGCCACCACACATTCTTCGAGATGCTCGGCAACTGGTCGTTCGGCGACTATTTCAAGCGCGACGCGATCCGGTTCGCGTGGGAGCTCCTGACCAAGGTGTACGGCCTGCCGCCGGAAAAACTGTGGGCAACCGTCTACGTCGACGACGACGAGGCCTACGATCTCTGGACAAAGGACGTAGGCATGCCGCCCGAGCGCGTCGTGCGCATCGGCGACAACAAGGGCGCCAAGTACGCGAGCGACAATTTCTGGCAGATGGCCGATACGGGACCATGCGGGCCGTGCTCCGAAATCTTCTACGACCACGGGCCGGAAGTGTGGGGCGGTCCGCCGGGATCGGCCGAGGAAGACGGCGATCGCTACATCGAGATCTGGAATCTCGTGTTCATGCAGTTTGACAGGCAACTGGGCGCGGACGGGACGGCCACGCTCACGCCGCTGCCGGCGCCGTGTGTCGACACCGGGATGGGTCTGGAGCGCCTGGCGGCCGTGCTGCAGCACGTGCACAGCAATTACGAGATCGACCTTTTCCAGGACCTGATCCGCGCCGCGGTGCGCGAGACGGGCGCCAAGGACTACCTGTCGCCCAGCCTGCGCGTTATCGCCGACCATATCCGCGCATGCGCGTTCCTGATCGTCGACGGCGTGATTCCGTCGAGCGACGGCCGGGGCTACGTGCTGCGACGGATCATCCGGCGCGCGATCCGCCACGGCTATCAGCTCGGGCAGAAGCAGCCCTTTTTCCACAAACTCGTCCCCGATCTCGATCGCGCGATGGGCGATGCCTACCCTGACCTGCGCCGCGAAAGGGCACGCGTCACGCAGGTGCTGAAGCAGGAAGAGGAGCGCTTCGGCGAGACGATCGAAAACGGCATGAAGATGCTCGACCACGCGCTCGCGGGCGGCAAGAAGGTCCTCGACGGCGCGACGGCCTTCACGCTCTACGACACGTTCGGCTTTCCGTTCGACCTCACCGCCGACGTCTGCCGCGAGCGCGGTGTCGCGATCGACGAGGCCGGTTTCGAGAAGGCCATGACGGCGCAGCGCGAGCGCGCACGCGCCGCGAGCCAGTTCAAGGCGGGCGCGCAGCTCGATTACACGGGACGCAAGACGGTGTTCCGCGGCTACGAAACGCTGTCGCACGAAGGCCGCGTCGCGGCGATCTACAAGGACGGCGTCGCCGTCCCCTCGCTCGCGAACGGCGAAGCAGGCGTGGTCGTGCTCGATGAAACGCCGTTTTACGCGGAGTCGGGCGGGCAGGTCGGCGACCGCGGCGAGCTTACGATCGGCGGCGCCTGCCTCACGCTGTTCGCCGTCGACGACACGCAGAAAATCCAGGCCGACGTCTTCGGCCACGTCGGCGAAGTTAAGACCGGCGAGCTCAAGGTCGGCGACACGGTCGCAGCCGAGGTCGACCACGCGGCGCGCAGGCGGACGGTGCGCAACCACTCGGCGACGCACCTGATGCACAAGGCGCTGCGCGAGGTCCTCGGTCCGCACGTCCAGCAGAAAGGCTCGCTCGTCGACCCGGACAAGACGCGCTTCGACTTCGCGCACAACGCGCCGGTGACCGACGACGAGGTCCGTCGGGTGGAGCGGCTCGTGAACCGCGAGATCCTGGCCAACGCCGCGACGCAGGCACGCGTGATGCCGATCGACGAGGCGCAGAAGTCCGGCGCGATGATGCTCTTCGGCGAGAAATACGGCGATGAGGTCCGCGTGCTCGACATCGGCACCTCGCGCGAGTTGTGTGGGGGCACGCACGTCGCGCGCACGGGCGACATCGGTTTTTTCAAGGTCGTCGGCGAAGGCGGCGTCGCAGCCGGTATCCGGCGCATCGAGGCGGTCACCGGCGAAGGCGCGCTTGCGTGGGTGCAGGCGCAGGAAGCCGCCGTCAACGCCGCCGCCGCTGCGCTGAAGGCGCCGGCCGCCGAGCTCGAGGCGAAGATCGCGCAGCTGATCGAAGGCGCGAAGGCAACCGAACGCGAGCTCGCGAAGTTGAAGACGAAGGCCGCGTCGAGCGCGGGCGACGATCTCGCGGGCGGCGCGGTCGACGTCAAGGGCGCGAAGGTGCTCGCGGCGACGCTCGACGGCGCCGACGTGAAGAGCCTGCGCGAGACGATGGACAAGTTGAAGGACAAATTGAAGAGCGCGGCCATCGTGCTGTCGTCGGTCGCCGACGGCAAGGTCACGCTTATCGCCGGCGTCACGCCGGACCTCGTTGCGAAGGTAAAGGCCGGCGAGCTCGTCAACCACGTCGCGCAGCAGGTGGGAGGCAAGGGCGGCGGCCGCCCCGACATGGCGCAGGCGGGCGGCACCGATCCCTCCGGATTGCCGGCGGCGCTGAAGTCGGTCGCCGCGTGGGTCGAATCGCGACTCTGAACGCGCGGAGCACGAAGATGTCATTGCGCCCGGGAGTGACGGTCGAGGTCATGCAGAAGCGTGGCGCGGGCCGGCTGCCCGGGCTCATGGGCTTTCGCGTGATGGCGATCGAGCAGGGACTGCTTGTCGCCGAACTCGACATCCGGCCGGAGCTGCTCGCGCCGAACGGCTACCTGCATGCGGCGACCGTCGTCGCGCTGGCGGACACCGCGTGCGGCTACGGCTGCATCGCGCATTTGCCGGAAGGTGCGGAGAACTTCACGACCATCGAGTTGAAGACCAACTTTCTCGGCACCGCGAAAGAGGGCACGCTGACATGTGTGGCGAAGCCCGCGCATCTCGGACGCACCACGCAAGTCTGGGATGCGACAGTCACGCGGCACGCGGACGGCGGCACGATCGCGCTGTTTCGATGCACGCAGATGATACTTTGGCCCAAGGCGACGTGACGGGACTTGCCGTTCCGCGGCCGCGCCGGCAAACGCGCACGTGACAGTGGAACCCTATGAAGCGTCGTGATTCCATCTTTGCGCTTTTCGCGCTCGGAATTGGCGCGAGTTCGTCGCATGGCCTTGCCCAGGACAAGCGACGTAACGCTACAGCACGTATCGCAATCCTTGACGACGCGCCACAAGCCGTGCGCGCCTCGTACTGGGCCATCTTTCGCCGGCGGCTGGGCGAGCTGGGCTACGTTGAAGGACGCAACCTCGTGATCGAGCAACGCTGGGCGGACGGCGACGCCAAGCGGTTGCCCGGGCTTGCTGACGAGCTCGTCGCGCAGCAACCCGACGTGCTCGTGGCCGTGACGACGACGGTTGCGCTGGCCGCGAAACAATCGACCTCGCTCATACCGATCGTCGCCATGGGGCCGGCCGATCCCGTCAAGTCCGGCCTCGTGGCGAGTCTCGGCCGACCCGGCGGCAATCTCACCGGCGTTGCGTTCAATCAGGCGGAAATCGCCGGCAAATGGGTTGAGCTCGCGCGCGAAATCTTCCCTCGGGCGAAGACGCTCGTCTACCTGACCGACGTCGGCAACCCGGGCGAAATGCTGGTGTTCCGCAATTTGGAGGTGCGCGCCCGGCCGCTCGGGCTGGAGGCGCAGGCGATGGACGGGATCGACCGGACCAGGGTCGAGCAGGCCTTTGTCGCGATGGAGCGCAAACGCCCCGACGTCCTCGTCGTGGCCACCGCCGCAGTGCTGCTCGCGCAGCGGCAACAGATCGTCGATGCGGCGGCGCGCCTGCGCATCCCGGCGATCTACGCACGTCAGGAGTATCCGGAGGCGGGCGGCTTGCTGTCGTACGGCACGGCCCCCGACGCCATCCCCACGCGCGGCGCCGAATACGTGGCGCGCATTCTGCAAGGAGCGAAGCCAGCCGAGATACCGTTCGAAATGGCGTCGACGTTCCGGCTCGTCGTGAACGCCAGGACCGCCACGGCGCTCGGAATAAAGATTCCGCCAACGGTGCACGCCCGCGCAGATCAGGTGATCGAGTGAGTGTGAGACACCTCGGCGAACGGATTCCGCCGGACCAGCGGACGCTGGCGTGACGCCATGTTGACCGTCCAGCGGATCGACCATCTCGTGCTGACGTGCCGCGATGTCGCGGCGACGATCCGCTTCTACACTGAAGTGCTCGGCATGAAGGAAGTGACGTTCGGCGCCGGGCGCAAGGCGTTGTCGTTCGGCCGCCAGAAATTCAATCTCCATCCTGTCGGACAGACGGCCGAGGGCGGCGGCGGAAAAGTCGCCGCGGTCGCGGCACGGCCCATGCCGGGTTCCGCGGACCTGTGCCTCATTGTCGCGGAGAATGCCGCCGCCATCGTCGCGCATCTCGCGGTTTGCGGCATCCCGGTCGAAGAAGGCCCCGTCGTGCGCACAGGCGCGCTGGGTCCGATCGAATCGGTGTACCTGCGCGACCCGGATGGCAACCTGATCGAGCTCGCACGCTACGTCGACGAAGCGGCGCCGTGATTCATGCTCCTTCGCCCTGTTTGCGGGGAGAGGGCGGGGGTGAGGGGCGTCGTGCAGCGCGTCGTGCATCCGCCAAACAGCCGATAGCGAAAGCCTCGATCCGACGCTAGAGTCCAAACGGCTTGCGCGCCGAATCGCTCGCGGTGCGCGGGCCGCGCATGCCCACCCTGCCGCCTGCCTTGCCGCTCGCGCTCGCCGCGTTCGCCATCGGTACCGTCCTGCTTCAATGGCAGGCGATGCTGCCGCCTGCGCTCGCATGGCTTGGGGCGGCCGCGATCTTCGGGCTGGTCGCAATTCTCGTGCGCATGCGGGCGCCCGCGGCGTGCGCGAAGGGCATCATCTGCGGCACGCTCGCGATCGCCGCCGCGAGCGCGCTGGGCTTCGGCTACGCGGCATGGCGTGCGGAGATGCGCCTGTCCGACGCATTGCCGCCCGAATGGGAAGGCGTCGACATCACGGTCGTCGGTGTTATCGACGACCTTCCTCAGGCGTCCGGGCTCGGGACGCGCTTCGCCCTTGCCGTCGAGCGTGTCGAAACCACCGGCGCGAGCGTGCCCGAACGCCTGTCGCTCGCGTGGTACGAGCAGCGCCGGAAGGGCGGCGAGGTCGACGAGGTCCCGGCGCTCGCCGCCGGGGAGCGGTGGCGCCTGGTCGTGCGGCTGAAGCGTCCGCACGGAACGGTCAACCCTTACGGCTTCGACGTCGAGGCGTGGCTGCTCGAGAACGGCTTCCGCGCGACCGGTTATGTGCGCAACGACGACGCCAACGCGCGCACGGCCGCATTCGCCGGCCGCGCTTCGGACTACGTGCAGCGCGCGCGCACCGCGGTGCGCGACCGGATCGTCGCTGCGCTGCCGGATAAGCCGTACGCCGGCGTAATCATCGCGCTGACGATCGGCGAGCAGCGCGCGATTCCCGAAGCGCAATGGCGCGTCTTCAATCGCACGGGCATCACGCATCTCATCAGCATCTCGGGCTTGCACGTGACGGTGTTCGCTGCGATCGCGGGCGGTCTCGTGTATCTGCTCGCGCGACGCAGCGCCCGGCTCACCGGACGCGTTCCGGCGCGCAAGGTCGCCGCTGTCGTGGGCGTGATTGCCGCAACGCTGTACGTCCTGCTCGCCGGCGCGCAGGTCCCGGCGGTGCGGACGCTCCTGATGCTCGCCGTCGCGGCGGTCGGCCTCATGCTCGCGCGGCCGGGGACGGCCACCGTCGTCTGGCTGTGGGCGTTGGCCATCGTGCTCGCGTGGGATCCATGGGCCGGGTTTGCGCCCGGGTTCTGGCTGTCGTTCGGAGCGGTGGGGCTCCTGCTCTACGCGCATGCAGGGCGGCTCGCGAGCCCGGCGCCCGCATCACGCAGCGTCCGCATGGCACGCGCATTGCGCGCGGCGACGCGAGCCCAGGTGCTGATCACGATCGGCCTCGTGCCGGGGACGCTCGCGCTCTTTCAGCAGGTGTCGTTGATCGCTCCGCTGGCGAACGCGCTGGCGATTCCGGCGGTGACGTTCGTCGTCGTGCCGCTGGCGCTCGTCGGCATCGTCGTTCCTGTCGCGCTGCCGTTCCAGGCCGCGCACGCTGTGTTTGCCGTGCTGATGATCCCGCTCGACGGGCTGTCGACCGCGCCGGCGGCGGTGTGGCAGCAGCATGCACCGCCTGCATGGACGATCGCGGTCGCCATCCTTGCCGTTGCCTGGATTGCGGCGCCGCGGGGTGTTCCCGGGCGCGGACTCGCGTTGCTGGCACTTGTCCCGCTATTTGTCGTGCGGCCGCCGGCGCCGGACCCCGGAGCGTTCACGATGACCGTGCTCGACGTCGGCCAAGGGCTGGCCGTCGTCGTGCGAACGCATGGGCACGCACTCCTCTATG
>JBDTLY010000108.1:0-8871 GCA_039934535.1 Casimicrobiaceae bacterium
CCAAGCGCCTCGACAATGCGCCGCTCGCGATCGTCGACAAGCGCCGCGAGAAGCCGGGCGAATCCGAAGTGATGAACATCATCGGCCAGGTCGAGGGGCGCTTCTGCATCCTGATCGACGACATCGTCGATTCGGCGGGCACGCTGTGCAACGCGGCGGCGGCGCTGATGGAGGCGGGGGCCGAGGGCGTCGTCGCCTATGTCACGCACGGCGTGCTCTCGGGGGGCGCGGTGGCGCGAGTCGAGGGCTCGGAGCTGCGCGAACTGGTGATCACCGATTCGATCGGCAATCACGACGTCATCAAGGGCGCGCATGGCAAGATCCGCCACCTGCAGATCGCGCCGCTGCTCGGCGAGGCGATCAAGCGGATCGCGGACGAGACGTCGGTATCGAGCCTGTTCGACTGAGATCGGGGGCAGGGTGTTTGAACGCGAAGGCGGGGACCCGGACCGGGTTTCCGTCTTTGCGGGAGACGGCATCACCGTAAGCGCGGGGGCACTGAATGACGTCATTCTGCGTGGTCTCACGATCAACGGCCAGGGAGGCGACAACGGAATTCGCGTCACTTCCGGCGGGAAAACACACATCGTCGATTGCAAGATACAGAACTTGGGGCAGAACGGTATTTTGGTCGAAGGGGGTGATGCGACGCACGTTGCGCGAGCCGATCTTCGTGACAACGTTCACCAAGGATTCTATGTCGTCCCGGCGGGGGCGGTAACGATAAAGACGTCGGTCGTCGACACGCTCGTCACAGGCAATGGTGGGGCTGGAATCTTTGCTGCAGCGACGGTAGCGGCGTCCCAGGTCGATATCTCGGTTCTCCGGGTGACGTCCACCGGGAACCAGTCGTCCGGATTCGCGGCAAACACTACCGGTGTGGGCACGATCACGATGACCGTTGCCGATTCCGAAGCCACCGAAAATGGAGGAAACGGTCTTGCCATCTTAGGTGTTAACGCGGTGGGGATCGTGTCGAATACCGCGCTCGTTCACAATGCTTTTGCGGACTTGGGTCAGAATAGTGCGACGCTACGCACGGCAGGGAACAATGCGATAACGGGACGCGGCGCCGGCGACACCGTTGGCACGCTGACGTCCAATCCGCCGAAATGAGCGAGAGGGCATCGTGAAGCGCAGCGTTCAGCGTTTTCTGACGACGCATACGGGCAGCCTGCCGCGGCCCGACGACCTGATCCGGATGATGTACGCCAAGGAGGAGGGCATTCCGGTGGAGGCGGCGCCTCTCGCGGAGCGCGTAGCGTCGGCAGTCGGGGAAGTCGTGCGCAAGCAGGCCGACGCAGGGGTTGACCTCGTCAACGACGGCGAAATGAGCAAGCCGAGCTACGCGACCTACATCAAGGACCGGCTGAGCGGCTTCGGTGGCACCGGCAACACGTTCGTCTATCAGGACCTGGTCGCGTTTCCCAATCTCTCCAAACGCGTATTCGGCGACCCGGGCCGCTCGCGGCGGAAGACCCCCGCGTGCAACGCGCCGATCGCGGTGCGCGATCCGGCGGCGGCGCAGGCCGATGTCGATCATCTCAAGGCCGCGTTCGCCAAGGTCAAGGCGGAGGAGATGTTCCTGACCGCGGCGTCGCCCGGCGTCGTGTCGCTCTTCTTCCGCAACGAGTACTACCCGAGCGAGGAGGCCTACCTCTACGCGATCGCGGGCGCGATGCGGCACGAATACGAGACGATCGCCAACGCGGGCATCGTGCTGCAGATCGATTGCCCCGACCTCGGCATGGGGCGGCACATCCAGCATGCCGACTTGAGCCTCCCCGAGTGGCGCAAGAAGGCGCAGCTGCACGTCGAGGCGCTCAACCACGCGGTCGCCAACATCCCGCCCGAGCTTCCGCGCATGCACCTGTGCTGGGGCAACTACGAAGGCCCGCATCACTGCGACGTGCCGCTCGCCGACGTGATCGACATCGTCTTTCGCGCGAAACCGATCGCCATCGCCCTCGAGGCCGCCAACCCGCGCCATGCCCACGAGTGGGCGCTGTTCGAAAAGGTGAAGCTGCCGGAAGGCAAGCTGCTGATCGCCGGCGTCATCGAATCTAAATCGAACTTCGTCGAGCATCCCGAGCTGATCGCGCAGCGCATCGGGCGCTACGCAAAGCTCGTCGGCCGCGAGAACGTGATGGCTGGCAGCGATTGCGGCTTCGGCACCTGGGTGGGGCAGGCGGCGGTGGATCCCGACGTCGTGTGGGCGAAGATGGCGGCCATGGCCGAAGGCGCGCGCATCGCGACGCGCGAGTTCTGGAAGCGCTGATGGGCAAGGGACGGCTCGAGGCGTTCAGCGACGGCGTGATCGCCGTGATCATCACCATCATCGTGCTCGAGATGAAGGTGCCGCACGGCACCGACGTCACGGGCGGCGGCCTGTGGGCCAACTTGCACCTGCTGTTCTGGCTGTCGCTGTTTCCATTCGTGACGGGCTGGATGAGCGAGAACCACTTCGAGTCGCTGCCGGTCGCGACCTACGGCGCGGTGCTCTTCATGTGCGGCGTGGCTTATTACATCTTCGAGCGCGTCCTGGTGCGCAATCACGGCACGGATTCGGCGCGTGCACGCGCGCTGGGCGTCGAACTGAAGGGTATCGCGTCCGTGGTGATCGATGCCGTGGCGATCATGTGGCTGTATCCCGATCCCCGGATCGAGCGGCTTGTTGCGAAATGATGCCGATTCCCCTCCCACCAGCCAGGATAGCCGCATGGATAAGACGCCGCCCGTAGTTGCGAAAGTGCAAGTCACGAAGAACGGCCCGTACGAGGTGTCCGGTAACCTTCCGCTCACGAAGGAGGCGATCGGCGCCAACAGCGCCGGCGATTCGGTGAAATGGGAGCATGGCCGGAAATATCCGGCCGCAGAAAGCTACGCGCTCTGTCGCTGCGGGCATAGCGGAAACAAGCCTTTCTGCGACGGGACGCACGAGAAGATCGGCTTCATCGGCACCGAGACGGCGAGCCGTGCGCCCTACGCGGAGCAGGCTACCGTGATGCGCGGGCCGACCATGACGCTGACCGACGCCGAGGACCTCTGCGCGTTCGCGCGCTTCTGCGACCCGAACGGATCGGTGTGGAACCTGGTCAACCGGACCGACGATGCGGCGGCGAAGAAAATGTTCGTCCATCAGACCTGCGAATGTCCGTCGGGCCGTCTCGTCGCGTGGGACAACGCGACGGGCAAGCCCATCGAGCCGCACTACGAGCCGTCGATCGTGCTCGTCGAGGACCCGGTCAAGGAGTGCTCCGGAGCGATCTGGCTGCGCGGCGGCGTGCAGGTGATCGCAGCCGATGGCTTTTTGTACGAGGTGCGCAACCGCGTGACGCTGTGCCGCTGCGGCGCGTCGCAGAACAAGCCGTTCTGCGACGGCATGCATGCGCAGATCGGATTCAGCGACCAGCGTTGAGCTCGTGACTCGCGGTTGCGCTAGCGCCCGGTGACGCGGGCGCTCGCGAGCATTTCGTGCACGTCGTTGGTCATCATGGCCAGGAACAGCGCGAGCCCCAGGTACAGGATGCCGTACGTGAATTTCGTCTCCATCGTGACGCCGTAGTACGCCGCGTTTTCCGGCGCCGCCGCGTCGTATTTGAAGGCCTTGATCATCTGCGGCGCCGCCAGCAGCCCCATCAGGATCAGCAACGGATTGGGGTTATAGAAGAACAGCGCGACCAGGATCGGCACGCCCGCCAGCCAGACGCGCGGCGAGAGCACCGCCGTGATGCGTCCCCCGTCGAACGGCGACAGCGGAATCAGGTTGAAAAGGTTCAGGAAGAATCCGGCGTACGACAGGGCGAGCATCAGCGTGCTCCCGGTATTGCGCGCAATGAAGTAGCACACCAGCGCGCCGAGCGTTCCCACGAGAGGTCCCGCCATGCCGATGTAGGCCTCCATCTCGGCGTCGTGCGGCATCTCCTTCAACTGGATCCACGCTCCCACGAACGGGATGAACATCGGCGCGCCGACAGGAAGTCCCCGCTGGCGGGCGGCGATGTAATGTCCCATTTCGTGCACGAAGATCAGCACGACGAAGCCGACCGCGTACCACCAACCCAGCAGCCACGCGTAAGCGACGACCGACAGCAGCATCGTGCCGCCGGTGGTCAGCACTTTGCCGAGTTTCCCGACCGCGAAGAGTCCCGCCAGCAGTTTCAGCATCGCTAGGCCTGGCGCGGTTCGACCGGCGGCTTCTTGCGGCGGAAGTACTTTGTCGCGCCGGCGGCGATGGCGATGGCGATGCCCGCCAATGCGATGACCTTCGCGAACTTGACGAAGAAGGCGGCGGCGAGCGCCGCTTTCACCTCCGATTCCCGGCTGGCCGGTGTCGGCTGCTGGCCGGATGCCGCGAATGCAGCCATCCAGAACGCGAGGAATGCAAGCGCGCGCAGAAACTGCAGCGGCGTTTCTTTGATCAGGCCTCCCCTGAGCGTTTTTGTCATGGGTGAATCCACGGTCATTCGACGAGCTTTCCCCGCGCCGCCTTGATCTGCCCGCGCTTCACCTTGCTGTCGACGCGTCGCCGCTGCGAGCCTTTGGTGGGCTTCGTGGGCCTGCGCACGCGTGGAACGTGCGCGGCCGCATCGACCAGTTCCTGCAGGCGCAGCATGGCATCCGCGAGGTTGCGCTCCTGCGTCCGGTGGCGCTGCGCCTTGATGATCGCCACGCCCGCGGGCGTGATGCGTTGATCGCCACTGGCAAGCAGGCGTCCCTTGATTGCTTCCGGCAGCGAGGACGCCGGGATGTCGAAGCGGAGATGGATCGCGGACGAGACTTTGTTGACGTTCTGACCTCCGGCGCCTTGTGCGCGGATGGCGGTCCAGGTGACCTCGCTCGCCGAGACCTGGTGCGAGGACGCCATGTCGGTCGTTCGCGCCATGTTACGTCTTCGGGCGAAACGCACTCTCCAGCAGACCTTTGTCGATACCGGGCGTGGCGCCATCGCCGCTGGCATAACGATACAACGCCGCCGTGTAGATGCCCTGAAGCGTCGATTGGGTGAGCACGAGCATGATGAACGTCACGCCCGCTGCCACCACGATCAGGAGGCCGAGCGCCGGGCTGCCGATCGAACTGGCAATGAATTCCGCACTTATCGCGACCGCGACCAGCAATACCATCAGCAGCCCGAAGACGAGCCCGATGCCCGCGTTGCCGATGAGCGTCTCTCCCCACGCCTTTTTGATGAGCTGCGTGCTGCGCGAAATCACGTCGACCGGGCCGATCTCCTCGGCGACGAGTACCGGCACGACCAGGGCCGTCGCGATCGTCCACGCGAGACCGATCAGCCCAACGACGATTCGGCCGAGGAACCCCACCCGCTCCGCAATGAAGCGCAGCAGCGTGCCGACGGTGGCCGCGATCAGCGCATAGGCGAGAATCGTCGGCAGCAGCGACGTTGCGCGGCGCAGGCCATCCGCGATGCCGGCCTCCTTGCCGTCCATGCGCCGCAGCGCGACCTCGACCAGCGCCGCGTTGAAATAGATGACGATCGAGAACTGCAGCCAGTAGAAGGCAAACAAGGCCACGTACGACAGGACACCCAGCGAATGCGCGACGCCCGTGCCCCGCAGGATGCCGCCCACGGCCGCTAGAGGTACCGCGAACGACGCCACGATCAGCGCCGTCGCCACACCCGACATGAGCGGAAAGACAAGGAGGCTTTTGTCCGCGAGCAGAAGCTTCATGCAGGCGAGCGAAAGATCCCAGCTCCGTTGGAGGCGAGAGAACATGCCGTTCACTTTCCGGCCGGTCGCATGAGCGCCGCCTGCACTTCGGGGGGGCATGCGGCCCTGGCATGATCCATCATCGTGGATCCGCCCGCCATCCGCTGCTCGGGGTCGGCACCCAGTGCGACAAGCTGGGCGACCACCGCGGCGACCTTGGCGGGCGCGACCTGCGGCAAACCGCAATGCTGCAAGGCGCCGCCGATCGGCGTCATGACAGATGCCGTGCCGTTCGGCATCACCAACGGTGCGTTCACGTTACCGGCATTGACGAGGCGCGCGATCGCCGCGCGGTCGCCGTTGCTGACCGCGCCGTAGAATTTGGCGAGATCGGCGCCTTTTGCGCCCGGCTGCGGCGGCGCGGGCTTCGGGAGGCGGCCCGACGCGACCGCGGCCATTCGCTCGCCCGATTCGCGCCACGACGGTTTGATCGAATCCAGCGCCGTGGTCGCCGCCTGCCGGACCTTGGGATCGCTCGCGTTGGCGTAAGGTCGCAGATCATCCGCCAGCGTGCTCGCCGCGCTGTGCGCCTGCGCGATGGCGTCGAGGAGTCGTGCCTGGGCAGCCGGGTCGCGATTCTGCTTCAGTGCCTCGAGGTAAATCGCCGCGGAGCGGCCGAAATCGCGCTCGGTGTAGACAAGGCCATGAACCGCTTCATCGAACGGTGGGCCTGCGGCATCGCGCGCGAACACCGTCCTGTAGGCCTGCAGTGCGGCGGGTTTGGCGGCCGCGAGCACGACAGCGGGACGCGCGCGCGTCGCATCACTCGCCTCGGCAAGCGCGGAAAGCGCGACGACCCGAACGGCGTCGGGGGCGCTGCTCTCGGCGAGCCGCGTGAGTTCAGTCATGCCAAGCGCGGTCTTGCCGGCGACGTTCTTCAATGCCCGCGCGGCAACCTCCTGCCGGCGCGGATCGGCAAGTGCGCGCGCTGCCGCTGGCACCCATTCGTTCAAATGGGCGGGATCGTCGAGTTTCGCCATCAACTCGTAGGCGGCAGCGACCGTCGCGGGGTTCGGTGCTTCGGACTTGGCGATCAGCGTGCGCGCGAAATGGTCGGGAGGAGGTGCCGCGATTGCCATCGCACGCAGCACGTCGGACACGCCCGCGCGATCCGGTTGCAACGAGACTTCGAGCACGTTGAGGACATTGCGATCACGCGTTTGAACGAGCCGGCTCAGCGCGGCGCCAACAACCCGGATGTTGTCACGCGCACCCGAGCTGTCCGATGAGTCGAGACGCTGGTATTCCGAAAACAGGAAGTCGAGCACGTACGTTGTAAGCGCGGGGGCAGCATCGATGCCGATGAGGCCGCGCGCAGCCTGGAAGCGCTCGTAAGCGTAGTAGGGGCCTGCCGTGCGTAACGCCTTGCGGCGGGCCTCGGCCAGTGCGGCCGGGGGCTCGCCAAGCCGCTCCAGCGCCTCCGCCGCGTTCATCGCCACGGAAACACTGACGTCGCCGAGGGCGATTCGCAGCGCCGGAATGGCGGCGCGCGCGGCGGCGGCGTCCTCGGGATTTTCGTTGCGCGCGACGGTCCACAGTCCACGTGCCGCGGCGCGACGCACGGGCTCACTGGTCTCATTCAGCGCTTCGATCAGGACCGGCACCGCTGCACGGGGGTAGTAGCGGGCGAGCGATTCGGCCGCTCGGACGCGATCCTTGATGTCCATGCTGCGCGACATCAGGATGCCGGCATCGGCGCGGACGGCCGCGTCGTCGGCCGCGACGACGGCTGCCGCATGCGCTATGGCGCACACCGAAATCGCTGTCAAAACGGCTCGAAGAGGTGTTCGTATGGGTTTCCGACCATTCTGTCGCATACAGCAAGCTTATCAATAAATTGGGGCCATGACCCGGGCCGGGTATCATTTGCGAGGTCCGCCCCTCCCGGGTGGCAAAATCCTCGATGGCAGACCTCCCGACCGGCACCGTCACGCTGCTCTTCACCGATATCGAGGGCAGCACGCGGCTGTGGGAAGCGCACGCCGCGGCGATGCGCGCCGCGCTGGCGCGCCACGATGCGCTGCTCCGTCACTGCATCGACGATCACGACGGCCACGTCTTCAAGACGGGCGGAGATGCTTTCTGCGCGGCGTTCCACACGGCGGCCGACGCGGTGGCGGCGGCGCTCGACGCGCAACGCGCGTTCCACCGCGAGCCATGGCCGGAAGCGGCAAAGCTCCGCGTGCGAATGGCGCTCCATTCGGGTGCGGTCGAGCTGCGCGACGGCGATTATTTCGGCGCGCCGCTGAATCGCGTCGCGCGCCTCCTCGCGGCGGGCCACGGCGGCCAGACGCTCCTCTCCGAGGCCACGCACGACCTCTGCCGCGACCACCTGCCGCCACTCGCGAGTGTCAAGGCGCTCGGCGCGCATGGCCTGAAGGACCTCGGGCGGCCGGAAGCGGTGTTTCAGCTTGGGCATCCCGACCTGCCGCAGAGTTTCGCGCCGCTCAAGTCGCAGGCCGCGCCGGTGGACAAGGAGACGCCGTCGATTGCCGTGCTGCCATTCGTCAACATGAGCCGCGACGAGGAGAACGAGTACTTCGCCGACGGGCTGTCGGAGGAGTTGCTGAATGTGCTGGCGAAGATCCGCGGCCTGCGCGTGGCGTCGCGCACGTCCGCATTTTCGTTCAAGGGCACGAACGTCGACATCCCGACGGTTGCGCAAAAGCTCAACGTGGCCACGGTGCTCGAAGGCAGCGTCCGTAAATCCGGCAAGCGGGTGCGCATCACCGCGCAACTCATCGAGGTCGCTTCCGATTCGCATCTTTGGTCCGAGACCTACGACCGCGAGCTCGATGACATCTTCGCCGTCCAGGACGACATCGCGCAGTCGGTGGTGAAGGAGCTTCGCGCCGCGCTGATGGGCGAGACGGCGGAGCCGGCCGCAATCAGGGCGGCCGCCGCCGACGTGCGCCGGGCCACGACCGGGCGCGGCGAAAATCCCGAGGCCTTCCAGCTCTATCTGCAGGGAAAGTTCTTCGGCGAACGCACCACCCAGGCCGATACGGACAAGGCGATCGGTCTCTTAAAGCAGGCGCTGGCGATCGAGCCCAACTTCGCACTGGCGTGGGCGGGGCTGTCGCGCGTCCACCAAACGCAAGCCGGGTTTGGGTTTGCGCCGATCGGAGAAGGCTACGAG